>JABURU010000093.1 GCA_014762485.1 Gammaproteobacteria bacterium
GACTACGTGGGAAAGCGGAGGATGTTGTCACTGGCGCGGCGTTGGGTCCCCATGACCTGGTGCTGGTAAAACCCGGTGAAACGATACCTGCAGATGGCAGGGTGGTTGAAGGGCGTTCCAGTGTGGATGAGTCACTATTAACCGGAGAAAGCCTGCCCAGAGCAAAGTCCGACGATGACGAGGTTATCGGCGGCACGGTTAACATAGAAAGCCCGTTAACCATCGAAGTCAAAAAGGTAGGCCAGGACACAGTGTTATCGGCTATTCAGCGTTTGCTGGATCGTGCCCAGGGTGAAAAACCCCGTATGGCGATGCTGGCGGATCGTGCTGCCAGCTGGTTTGTGGGGGCCATCTTGATATTAGCGCTGGTTGTAGGCGGCTGGTGGTATAACCACGAGCCGGCTGAAGCCTTCTGGGTCGTGTTGTCGGTTCTGGTGGTGACATGCCCCTGTGCCTTATCTCTGGCTACCCCAGTGGCGTTGACGGCGGCGACTGGAAATCTCACCAGATCAGGATTGTTAACCACCCGGGGGCATGCGCTGGAAACCCTGGCCAGGGTCGATCGCGTGGTGTTTGATAAAACCGGTACCCTGACCCAGGGACGCCTTCAATTGTCCGAGATCAATGTTTTGTCAGATATGAGCAAGGATAATTGCCTCCGCATTGCCGCTGCGCTGGAGCAGGGGTCTGAGCATCCTGTTGCCAGGATTTTGGTGAGCGCCGCGAATAGTGATGTCGGCAAAGCTGAACAACTAAAGGCTCGCGCCGGTTACGGTATCGAGGGACAGGTTGATGGTATCACTTACCGGGTTGGCCACTATGACTATGTCAGTGAGTTGCTAGAGAGACGACAGGCCGTGCCCGAGGTAATAGGTACTACGGTCTACCTGGCCAGCGAGCAGGCCTTGCATGCCCAGTATGTTCTGACCGATGAGTTGCGCCCAGAAGCGATTCAAACCGTTAAGGCGCTGCAGGCTCTAGGTATCACGGTTGAACTGCTAAGTGGCGACCGCCCACAGGAGGTCGGGCGCATTGCGCAACAGGCCGGCATTCATAAGTGGCAGGGTGGCCAGCGACCAGATGATAAGTTGTCGCGTATTCGCCAGTTGCAGCAACAGGGCCTTGTGGTTGCGATGGTGGGTGATGGCGTCAATGATGCCCCGGTTCTGGCCGCGGCACAGGTGTCGATTGCCATGGGCGATGGTACCCAGCTGGCCCATGCCAGTGCGGATATGGTGCTGCTATCCGAACATCTGGAACACCTGATTGATGGCATAGGTATGGCCGGGAAGACCGTATCTGTTATACGGCAAAAGTTTGCCTGGGCCATTGGCTATAATGTATTGGCACTTCCTTGAGCATCAATGGGTATGATAGCTCCGTGGATGGCAGCGATTGGTATGTCATTAAGCTCTTTAATCGTAGTGGCAAATTCACTCCGACTTTCGTCCCGTTAATACGAGGACATCTACAAGGACGTTGTTACACCAGGATTATTCTGATGGTACAACCGAATTCTTCACATACAGACCTCGCCTATATTGAAATTATGAACTCCCTGGGTGAAGGCGTCATCATTACCAATAGCGATGGCACTATCACATTTGCCAATGCACAAGCGGAGCAGCAATTGCTGTGGAAGGCAGGCGAGCTAGTAACGCGACCAATAGAAGACATTATCAATGTACAGGGAGGTTGTGATCACCCGCTAGAATCAGGCACATCTCGTTGTGGTATTTGTCGGACACTGAATGATCAGGAGGTCTATCGGGAGAGCGATGCGGTATTTAATACCAGTACCGGCCAGTTATTACCCGTCAGCTTTGTTACCTCCCCCATCATTATTGATGATGAGATGAAAGGCATGACCATCGCCTTTCATGACATTAGCGAAAGAAAGAAATCAGAAGCAGAATTAAAGTTGCAAAGCACCGCGCTTGCCTCGGCGGCCAATGCCATTTTTATCACTAACCGAAATGGTGAAATAGAGTGGGTGAACCGGGCCTTTGAAGAGATGACGGGCTATAACGCTGAAGAGGCGATAGGCAATAATCCCCGTATGCTTAATTCTGCCCATCATCCAAAAACATTCTTTTCTGATATATGGGAAACATTATTGGCCGGCAAGGTATGGCGTGGTGAGGTGATAGAGCGGCATAAAAATGGTGAGCGCTATACGGTTGAGCAAACCCTGACGCCGATCATTGAAGGTGACAAGGTAACCCATTTTGTTGCTATCCATGAAGATATTAGCGAGCGTAAATGGGCGGAAGAGAAGATACGTAAGCTGGCGTTATACGATAGCCTTACGGGCTTACCCAATCGAGATGTGTTACGTGATCGCCTGACACAGGCATGCGCAGTAGCACAGCGGGCAGAAACGTTAATCGCGGTGATGTTTCTGGATCTGGATCACTTTAAAGATGTCAATGACACGATGGGACATGATGCCGGTGACAGGTTATTACAAGAGGTAGCAAAAAGATTACAGGGCTGTATTCGTGCCTCGGATACCGTTACCCGCTTTGGTGGTGATGAATTTGTCATCATACAAACCGGTCTTAAGCATATCGAAGACGCCGCGACGATGGCGCAAAAAATTAACCAGTCTATTGCCAGACCCTTTATGATCAATGGCCATGAAATACATACCGGGACCAGCATTGGTATTACTATTACCCCGTTTGATGACGATGATATAGATACGCTGTTAAAGCATGCCGATATGGCGATGTATCAAGCCAAGTCAAATGGTCGTAATCACTTTCAGTTTTTTGATATGGCGATGCACCATGATGTACAGGAGCGTACATCAATGGAGGCATTGTTACGTAGTGCTATTCGTGAGCAGCAATTTCACCTGGTATATCAACCACAAATACTCGCCAGTACTGGTGAGGTGGTAGGTATGGAGGCCTTGATCCGTTGGGAACACCCTGAGCGTGGTGTGATCTCACCGGTGGAGTTTATACCTGTGGCGGAAAGCTGTGGCCTAATTCATGCCATCGGCGAGTTTGTGTTGTATACCGCTTGCCAACAGGCCAAGCAGTGGCAGCAAGAAGGGCTAGAAGGCTTGCGGGTGGGGGTGAATTTATCGGTTCAACAATTAAAGGAAGCCGATCTTGTTGCCAATATTGCCCGCATCCTGGACGAGACGGGACTGGATGGTGAATATCTTGAGCTGGAATTAACCGAAAGCATGTTAATGAGCGACGTTGAATATACCAGGCAGATTTTTAGAGAATTGCGTGACATGGGGGTGAACCTGGCGATCGATGACTTCGGTACAGGTTATTCATCGTTAAGCTACTTAAGCCAGCTACCAGTACAACGTATTAAGATTGATCAATCTTTTGTCCATGATATTGATAGCAACCCAGACTCCCTGGCGATTGCCAGCGCGGTGATTAATCTTGGGCATAGCCTGGGATTGAATGTCCTGGCAGAAGGGGTAGAGGCGGAAGACCATGTTACCTGTCTGCAGGAGCTGAACTGTGAT
>JABURU010000082.1 GCA_014762485.1 Gammaproteobacteria bacterium
GCTCAAGGTAGCCGCCATAATTCAATTGATTAGGTTTTAGGAGATAACAATGAAGAAATTAGCACTAATATTATTTTTACCTTTTATCATCCTGGCTACTCCGGTGATGGCTGGCCCTGGTACAGCAGGTCATTCGCATGATGATGGGCATGGCCATTCACATGGCCCGGTTAGTGAAAAGGACGTGATCAAAAAGGCGCAACGTAAAATCGCCGCCCTGGCCAGGAGTGGTAAGATAGATGCCAGTTGGGCCAACGTGAAAGAGGCCAAGACCAGTAAAAAAGATTTTGGCAAAGGTCCGGAATGGGTTGTGATGTTTAAAAACGCCAAGGTGAAAGCCAGCAATAAGCAGACACTTTATGTGTTCTATACAATGAGTGGACGCTACCTGGCAACAAACTACACCGGTAACTAAACCTATCCACTTATGAAAAATACCCTGCACCACTGCAGGGTATTTTTTTGTCGAAAATATATTCATCTTGATCCAGATCAGGCAGGAGCCTCAAATTTGTTGATAAGGTGATTTCGTACTATATAAAAATAGATAAGCTGGAAAATGATTTCCGATAAAGTGAATATTCTGGAACGTTACATAACAACAATCATCTTGCTCATTTAGGTAACTGCCTGTTCAGGCAGTATAGAAAAGCATGATGAAAATAGTGAAGTAGTTTGCGAACAGCGGTGTCTATAAAAGCGGGTTGCTATGTATCACCTTCACTAAATAGCTTAAGCAAAGAAAATATTCTAGTGACTTATCACCATGAAACCTGGGCAAAAAAGGGATAATTACCTCAAATTGGCCTGGCCCTATCAGGTGGTAGGGCAAAGTCAGCGCCTTTTACCATGGGGATCATTAAGCGCTTTGTTGATGAAGGCTGGCTAGATGAAGTAGATATCGTATCCAGTGTTTTGGATGGAGGATACTCAGCTTATATAAAGCCGGTTTCCTGGCGGAAACCTTGTTCAAGCACCGGTATGCAGATTAATTTACCAGGCTGAAACCATCGACTTGACTCTGTACCCCCGTACGGAAAGTAAGATAGTGCTCATAAGCTATAGTAAAATAGTGTCACAAGGATAACGGTTAATTATGTCAGATTGTTGTAGTTCAGGCAGTGCTTGTGCCACTGCAGGGCGTACTACCCGAAAGCAGGCGTGCCCATCCGATCAATCCATGTGCGCTGAAGTCTCACGCGAAACCATGCTACATCATTTGGCTGCGCCGTGGGCTGTGTCTCTGACGGCTGAAAAATACTATTTTTGCTCCAGCCCTGACTGTGATGTGGTCTACTTTGGCGATGATGGCAGCGTGATTACAGTGGATGCCATACGCAGCCCTGTTGGGCAAAAGCAAAATGGGGCCGATAAGGTACTTTGTTACTGTTTTGGTGTTACTCAGGCGGATTATGACAACAATCCCGAGGTTAAACAGTTTGTGGTGCAGCAAACCAAAGAGAGCAGTTGTGCCTGCGAGACTCGTAACCCCTCTGGTCGCTGTTGCCTGAAAGATTTCCCCAAAACTCAAAAGTTCGCCTGAGGCTCCTGTTTCGGCGGTTCTCCTCTTTCAGGCTATAATACCCGGCTCGACGACTTTGGATCTTTCTCATGCTCAAGCCGGTTCAATATGATGCCGCGGCAGACACGCTGCGCATAACGGAAATTTTCTACTCCCTGCAGGGCGAGTCCCGCACGGTGGGTTGGCCTACGGTGTTCATCCGCCTGACCGGTTGCCCGTTACGCTGTAGCTATTGCGATACCGAGTATGCCTTCAGTGGTGGTGACGAGATGAGCATGGAGCAGATCTTGAACGAGACCGCCAGCCATCAGCCCAAATATGTTTGTGTCACCGGCGGTGAGCCACTGGCGCAAAAGGCCAGCCTCACCCTGCTGACCCGTCTCTGTGATCAAGGCTACGAGGTCTCACTGGAAACCAGCGGTGCGCTGGATATTGCGGGTGTAGACGAACGCGTTAGTGTCGTGATGGATCTGAAAACTCCATCCTCTGCCGAGATGGAGAAAAACCTGCTGGCCAATATCGACCACCTGCAAGTGAAGGACCAGGTGAAATTTGTCATCGCCGACCGCGCCGATTACGAATGGTCTCGCCAGCTGCTGCAAGACTATGATCTCAGCGTTCGCTGCGAGGTGTTGTTTTCCCCTACCCATGGCAGCATCGCCCTGCGTGAGCTGGCCCAGTGGGTGCTGGATGATAATTTGCCGGTGCGTTTTCAGGTGCAGTTACACAAAATTATCTGGGGCGAGGAGCCCAGGAGATGAGCGAACCGATGAGTCAGACAAAGAACACAAAACGTGCCGTGGTGCTGCTATCAGGTGGTCTCGACTCCGCCACCACATTGGCGATGGCACGAGAGCAGGGCTTTGAATGTTATGCCCTGAGCTTTGATTATGGCCAGCGCCATATCAGTGAATTACAGGCCTCCGAGGCAGTGGCCAAATCCCTCGGCGCGGTCGAGCACAAAACGCTCAAGCTGGATCTACGTGCCATCGGCGGCTCGGCGCTCACCGATGATGCTATCGAGGTGCCGGAGGAGGGCGTCGGCGACGACATCCCGGTCACCTATGTACCGGCACGCAATACCGTATTTCTCTCGCTGGCGCTGGGCTGGGCCGAGGTACTGGGAGCGATGGACATCTTCATCGGCGCCAACGCGGTGGATTATTCCGGTTATCCTGATTGTCGTCCCGCCTTTATCGAGGCCTTTGAGAATCTGGCCAACTTGGCCACCAAGGCCGGGGCAGAAGGGGAGCATTTTAGTATCCATGCACCACTGATCCACATGACCAAGGCCGAAATTATCCAGACTGGTACCGAGCTGGGGGTCGATTATGCCATCACTCTCTCATGCTACCAGGCCGATGATGCAGGGCATGCATGTGGGGTGTGTGATTCCTGTCGCCTGCGTGCCGCCGGGTTCGAGTCCGCTGGTGTGGCCGATCCGACGCTATACCGAGTCTAAAGAGATATGACATTCATCATCACACTGCGATAAAATGCCCCGATTCGACTTTTGTGAGCCGGATTACATAACAAAGTGTGGCCCCCATTTGGGGAGCCCATCGGAGGAAGAATCACTATGTTTTTTGAAACCTTTGCTGAAGCCCAGTCTTATATGCTTTGGGCGACCTTTATCATTGCGATCATCATGGGCGCAGTGGTTAACAAAACCAATTTTTGCACCATGGGAGCGGTATCCGATGTGGTAAACATGGGCGACATGGGCCGTATGCGTGCCTGGTTGCTGGCCATCGCTGTCGCCATCCTCGGTGTGGTACTGCTGGAAAGTGCCGGTATGGTGAATGCCGATTCCGCTTTCCCTCCATACCGTGGCAGCAATTTTGTTTGGTTTGAGAATGTACTGGGTGGCATCATCTTTGGTGTGGGTATGACCCTGGCTTCTGGCTGCGGTAATAAAACCCTGATCCGTATCGGTGGCGGCAACATCAAGTCGATCGTGGTGCTGCTCATC
>JABURU010000167.1 GCA_014762485.1 Gammaproteobacteria bacterium
CCGCTGAAGGTGGATGAGTGGGGCATAGACGCCATTTACTCAGGTACCCAGAAGTGTCTGTCAGCCCCTCCTGGCATTTCCCCGGTGAGCTTTAATGAGCGCGCTGCTGAGTATATTCGCAACCGTAAGAGCAAGGTTCAAAGCTGGTTCATGGATATGAACCTGGTAATGGGATATTGGGGGGGCGGTGCCAAGCGTGCCTATCACCACACTGCACCCGTGAACAGCCTGTATGCACTGCATGAATCCCTGGTGATTCTGCAGGAAGAAGGTATCGAAAACTCCTGGAAGCGTCATGCGAACAATCACCAGGCGTTAAAAGCGGGCCTGGAAGCCATGGGTATGAACTTCGTGGTGGCTGAAGAGTCACGCTTGCCACAGTTGAATGCCGTATACATTCCTGACGGTGTAGACGATGCGGCTGTACGCGGCAAACTGCTACAGGACTATAACCTGGAAATTGGTGCTGGCCTGGGTGATCTGGCTGGCAAGGTTTGGCGCATAGGCCTGATGGGGCATGCCTCAACCAGCAGCAATATTGAGTTCTGCCTGAATGCTCTGGATGAAGTACTGACCGCTATGGATGCACCAATTCAATCAGGTGTTGCTGTAGATGCGGCAAAAGGTGTGCAGGCGGCTTAATTCCTATAAAGGGTGCTTCCTTCGGGGCACCCTTTGTTGTTTTCGGGCACACAATTATGTATAAATAGTGGTTTTTGGGGTTATAAAAGGATTTAGCATTGGCTCATGATGCGTCTAAGTTCCAGGCGGTAGTTACCACATTAAATAGTGATATAACTCAGTTTTTACAACGTTATGGAGTGAAACGAGTTATACAGAGTGATTCCACATTTATTTCGGAAGGGGAGTTTTCTAAAACACTATTTGTCATTTTAGACGGTGACGTCAATATCTTTAAAAGAGATGAACAGGATGTAGAAAGCTTGGTTGCAACTGTAGGTAAAGGTTCAATCTTGGGGGAAATGGGCGTCTTTATGGAGGAAAGACGTACTAGTTCGGCAAAAGCCGTAACAGATGTCATTGCACTTGAGTTTACGGCCGATAGTTTTACAGCCGCGATAAAAAATATACCTGAACTTTCGGTTAGAATTATTAAGTCTCTTTCTCAAAAAGTTTTACAGTCAAATTCGATAATAATTGATTTAAATCGCTCTTTAATTCATTTGGCAATATCCAATGAGGTTTTATCTCAACGGGATAAAGATGATGAATGGCAGTTTACACTGGATATGAACTCAATTGTAGAGAGTATGGGCTTTAATCAAAAAAAGATTAAAGAAGCGTTAAATACCATGAATAATATTGGTGTTATTAGTCAGCTTTCTCGCCGTGCTGCAGAATATACAGGTAGGTGCCACTTCCCTCAACTTATGAAATTTATTGAAGATTCTGCTAGTTTAAAATAAAAAAATATATTATTTCACTTCTAGTCGTAGTAAATCTGTATTATTTTCCTTAAATAGTAATATTTGTGATGGGTTCCCATTAATAATGAGAATATTGCTTTAATTATCACATCTATATTGAAGTAAACTATATTGAAAACTTGACAAATAGTAGAGGCAATATGCGCGGAACTCATGGTTTACTAGAGACGCCCACTATTTTGAGTAAGACGATCACAGACTTTCTAACGAGTTATGGTCGGCGTAAAAACTATCAGGACGGGCAAACAATCGCCGTTGAAGGCGATATGTCGCGGGATGTCTATATCGTACTGGATGGCGAAGTTGAGATTTTAAAGCTGGATGAAAATAATAACCAGAATGTCATTGCTCGAGTCGGTCAGGGGACGATTCTGGGTGAGATGGGGGTTTTCCTGGATCAAAAACGCACAGGGACAATACGAACGGCCACTGACACGACAATGCTGGAGTTTTCCAATGAAAACTTTCTGGCGGCATTAAGCCGCTTACCCGAACTGTCTCAGAGAATTTTCAAATCACTATCGACAAAGATCGTTAAAGCAAATGAGACCCTGGTGGAGCAGTCTACTAACCAGAACCTGTTAACGGTAGGTGTTGCGTTATTAGAGCTAAAACCGGCCGTAGTACGCCGCACGACTACAGGAGGCGAAGAAGATACGATTGTGGTTCACCCAACAGATATGAGTGAAGACACGGGTATAGAGAGAAAGATCATTAGAAGTACGATAGAGCTGTTTAAGCAGAAGCGGCTGATTAGCTCATCATCGATAAGCCACGATGGCTCTATTTCGATGACACTCAATTTCCAGGCACTGACACAGTATTTGAAAGGCCTGGTAAATCATGTTTCACCATCCTCTCGCAAGAGCGAGACAGCTGACAACATCCCTGTTGCCAGTGAGCGAGAAAATGCTGCGCGGAATCAGCTGCCAAGCAAAAAAGGCTACGGCAGCTAATTCAGCGATTATTTACTCACCGCCGTTCGCCAGATATAACCAGGTATCCACAACCGAGTCAGGGTTGAGTGATACCGAATCGATACCCTCATCCATCAACCACTTGGCAAAATCCGGGTGATCTGACGGTCCCTGGCCACAGATACCGACATATTTACCCTGTGCTTTACAGGTGGATATGGCCATGTGCAACAGCTGTTTGACCGCGGCATTACGTTCATCAAACAGATTGGCAATTAGGCCGGAGTCGCGATCCAGTCCTAGTGTTAGCTGGGTCAAGTCATTTGAGCCGATCGAGAAACCATCAAAGTATTGCAGAAACTCTTCGGCTAACAGCGCATTTGATGGCAACTCGCACATCATCTGTACCTTGAGGCCATTGTCTCCACGTCTGAGGCCATTATCCGCGAGGATTTCGCTAACCTGACGGGCTTCATCTACGGTGCGTACAAACGGGATCATGATTTCGACGTTTTCGAGTCCCATATTTTCACGTACATGGTGAATGGCCTGGCATTCCAACTGGAAACATTCACGGAAGTCTTCTGATATGTAGCGCGAGGCACCACGGAAACCCAGCATCGGGTTTTCTTCTTCCGGCTCATAACGAGGGCCGCCAACCAGGTTGGCATATTCGTTGGACTTAAAGTCTGACATACGTACGATGACCCGTTTGGGGTAGAACGCGGCAGCAATACTGGCGATGCCTTCAGACAGTTTATCTACATAGAAGCTGACGGGATCGGCATAACCGGAGATGCGTTCGCTGATCTCTTTCTGCAGCTCGGCATCTTGCTGATCAAATTCCAGTAGTGCCTTGGGATGGATGCCGATCATACGGTTAATGATGAACTCCAGGCGAGCCAGGCCGACGCCCTCATGTGGCAGAGAAGCAAAGTCAAATGCCCGTTCAGGGTTGCCGACGTTCATCATGATCTTGAAAGGCAGCTCTGGCATGGTAGCCACATCACTTTCAATGATCTCAAAATTCAGCAGGCCGGCATAAATATTACCGGTATTACCCTCGGCACAGGAAACTGTTAAGTCCTGTCTATCCTTAATCAC
>JABURU010000307.1 GCA_014762485.1 Gammaproteobacteria bacterium
TTATCTGGGTAATGGCGGTAACCTTAAGCTGGCACGAAATATATTTAACTGGTTATTAGAGCAAGATGAGATCCTCAAACTGGATACCGCAAAAGCGAATGATATACGTCTCGAAATAGGCACTACTGGCCTGGCGCTAATGGCCTGGATCTACATGTTAGTACTGCCTTTGCTATTGTTGCTATCCGGTATCGTGATCTGGTACCGCCGACGACAGCGATAATCATCATGCAGCTCATGCTACGCCGACATATCATTAATATTCTGCTGGCGATAAGTTGCCTGGCACTGGTGGCTTTGATCTATTTCCTCGATAACCAGGAGCAACCAGCAAGCCATCAACAACAGTTTCAACCGCTGAAGAAATCCGCCGTGCAATATATCAAACTGCAACGCAGTGGTGAGCATGATATCGAACTCATTCGTCAGCAGGGAGAATGGCGTGTCAGTTCACCGATACAATGGCCTGCCAACCCAGCCCGGGTACACGCATTACTCAATTTGATCGGCGAAAACATACATGGTTCCTTCAAACTAGAGGAAACATCCGCACAAGATTTTGGCTTACAAAGTCCAGTAGTAACGCTAAGTTTAAATCAGCAGACAATACTTTATGGCGATAAATCTCCACTTAACCAGTACCGCTATATTCAGGCCAATACCACGGTATATTTACTTAATGACAGCAGCTTTTACTCCGCTGCTGCCAGCCTGGAACGTTACCTGAGCCTTAAGTTATTTCATCCTCCGCATAACAAGATTGACCGTATCAGCATGCCCGGGGTCGAGTTATTCAAACATCAGGGAGCATGGAAAAGTAACCTCGAACAACCCCATTCTATGGATAGCCTGGTAAGCTTTAGCCAATACTGGGAAAATAGCAGTGCGGTTGATATCAGCCTGCAGGCACCGCCATACACTGCAGCGGGCGAAATTCTGATTTATCTGAGCGGTGAAAAACAGCCGACTATATTTACGCTCTACCTTACCGACGAGGGCATGATCCTGCACCGTAAGGCCAGCCAGCTCTATTATCACTTTAGCGCACACCAGCGCCAGCAACTATTAAACCTAACCGGGCAACCACTGCCCAGGGATTGAGCGTGCCTGAATTACCCGAAGTTGAAACCACGCGCCGAGGCATAGAGCCCCACACCCTGCATCAAACTATTGATAATGTCATTATTCGACAGCGTCAATTACGCTGGCCCATCACAGCAGGCTTAGCACAAAAGCTTTGCGGGCATGTTATTAACAGTGTGCAGCGTCGCGGTAAGTACCTGCTACTTGGCATAAACGGCGGCACCCTGCTCATTCATCTGGGTATGTCGGGCAACCTGAGAATGGTTGACGCCAATGAGCCGGCGGCCAAGCATGATCATGTTGATATCGTATTAAGCAATGGCCAGAGCCTGCGCTTTCATGATCCTCGCCGCTTCGGCGCGATCCTCTATACCACTAAACCGGCTGCACAACATAAGCTGTTAGCCTCCCTCGGGCCGGAACCACTGGGCGATGACTTTAGCGCTGAGCGGCTATACCAGCGTTCACGAAATAAGAAGTGCACTATAAAGAGCTTTATCATGGACGCCAAGATCGTTGTCGGGGTTGGAAATATCTATGCCAGCGAGTCGCTGTTCCGGGCCGGCATCCATCCTAAACGCACTGCCGGTCAAGTTTCATTGACACGTTATCAAAAACTGGCCAAGGCCATTGTCGAGGTGCTTAACGAAGCGATAGAACAAGGAGGTACCACGTTAAAAGATTTTATTGGTGGTGATGGCAAGCCCGGTTACTTTCAACAAACACTTGCCGTCTATGGCCGTGAGGGAGAGGCATGCGTCACCTGTGGCAAGCCGATAAAACAGATCACACTCGGTCAACGTAGTACTTTCTATTGCCCAAAGTGCCAGAAAAGTTAACTCGCGATTTTTCTCACCCGTCCTCTTCTCATCTCCATAAATTTTGTTTATTGTGCGCCGAAATAATTTTCATTTTACCCAGGCATGGGATCAGTTGTATTTATTGCCAGATCAATAACAAGAGGTAGCGCCTATATGGAACAGACGTCTGACAATTCAGCGGATGATTTTGAGAATGATTTTGCCATGGATGAGCAGACAATGAACGACGAGCCATTAAATACCGCGGATAAGCATAATGACTCGCGTCGCCGTATTGAAGAAATGATGGAGCGTAAGCGCCTGAATAATCAGCTTAGCGATTTTGATGATTACGACTTGTAGTCATCTATAGAGCTCACCGACCAGTGCGGAAGTGTTATTTCACTTCCGCCTTGCCTTCTACTCTCGGGTCACTGGCCGCCAGTACCCGCTGATCCTTTTTATCCCATAACACCGCCTGCATATTGCCATAGCGATATGAGATCTCTTGTAACTGATGCCCCAGTAACTGTAACTGCGCCTTTTCCTCATCACTAAAAGTATCAGGCTCATGTTGAATCACATCCGGCAAATACTGGTGGTGATAACGCTCCAACGCGACCCAGTGCTCGGGTTCATGGCCGTCGATAAAATCCAGTATCCCCAGTAACACCATCGTAATGATGCGACTACCGCCCGGTGTGCCGATGATTGCCACTCTATCAGGGCCCTCAACAAAGCTGGGGCTCATACTGGATAACGGGCGCTTGCCCGCTGCAATCGCATTGGCCTCCGCCCCTACCAGGCCATAAGCATTGGGCACACCCGGTTTGGAAGAGAAGTCATCCATCTCATCATTCAATAGCACGCCGGTACCCGGCGCTACAAAGGCCGCGCCAAACGGGTAGTTAATGCTCAGTGTCGCCGAGACACGATTGCCCTCTCTATCCAGAATCGAGAAATGTGTCGTGTGCGGACCTTCCGCCTCTACTGCCACCGGCTTGAGCTCACGACTGGGTGTGGCCTCATCCATCTGTATGGTGGATGCCAGCAATTGGGCATGTTGTTTTGAGGTAAGCTTCGCCATAGGCACATCAACATAGTCGCTATCGCCCAGGTACTCGGCCCTATCACGGTACGCACGGCGCATCGCCTCCACCACCAGGTGGGTGCGCTGGACCTTATCCATCTCGCCCAGCTTATAACCCTGCAAGATATTCAGTATCGTACTGATAGCCACCCCGCCTGAAGAAGGGGGTGCGGCACTGGTAACCTTGTAACCGTGATACTCGGTAACCACCGGGATTCGCTCTACCACCTGGTATTGCTGCATATCCTTCTTGCTCCATATACCACCAGCGGCCTTAACACCCTGTACCAGCTTATCGGCTACCTTACCGGCATAGAAGCCCTCCATGCCATAATCAGCCAAGGCCTGCAGGGTAGTGGCCAAATCCGGCTGACGGATTATGTAGCCCACTGACGGCACCTGGTTGTTGGCCAAAAAGATGGCCGCTGCCGCCGGTGAGGCCTGCAGAGCCTTGAGACGAAAACCCGCCATACGGCGATAAT
>JABURU010000242.1 GCA_014762485.1 Gammaproteobacteria bacterium
AACCACTCTACTGTTGCTGGATGGCTGGTTGCCCACCCAGACAGAACTTTCCGATTTTAGTGAAAAGCTGAGTCGTAACCGTCGCGTGCAGTATCATATCCGCGACTTGATGAAGACATTCCCGCCCAGTGGCCATCCTATGGAGATGCTGCAAACGGCGGTAGCCAGTCTGGGACTGTTCTATCCCAGCCAGGTGAGTGGCGACTCCTCCGCCAATGATCTCGAGTACATCCATAATATGACGGTAAAGATCATTGCCCGAATGGGGACCATCGTCGCCATGTGGCAACATATCCGCCACGGTTATGAGCCGGTCGAGCCGCGTGAAGATCTTAACTACGCGGAAAACTTCCTATATATGTTTACCGGTAAGGAGCCGGATCCGTTACTGGCGAAAATTCTTGATGTCTGCTTGATCCTGCATGCCGAGCATACGATTAATGCCTCGACCTTCTCGGTACTGGTAAACGGCTCCACACTTGCTAGTCCATACAGCGTTATTGCCGCTGCGGTTGGTGCTCTTTCCGGTCCACTGCATGGTGGTGCTAATGAAAGGGTGCTGGCGATGCTGGCCGAAATCGGTTCAGCAGACAAGGCGGAGGACTTTGTTGACCAGAAGCTGGCCAATAAAGAGGTCATCTGGGGGATGGGGCATCGTGAATACCAAACCAAGGACCCTCGCGCCAAGATCCTCGAGAAGATGATGGCCAACTTTATGGAAGAACGTGGTGGCCGGGTTAACCCGTTGTTTGAGACCGCCCGCGCGGTGGAAAAGGCCTGTGAAGAGCGCCTGGGACATAAGGGGGTCTACCCTAACGTCGATTTTTACTCCGGGCTGCTGTATTCCGAGATGGGTATCCCATCGGATCAGTTTACCACTATCTTTGCCATTGCCCGTTCGGCTGGCTGGCTGGCTCACTGGCGTGAGCAGTTGGCGGATAACCGTATTTTCCGTCCTACCCAGGTATACGCCGGGGAACCAAAGCGTAGTTACGTCAACATCAATAAGCGTTAATGAAAACGGGCCTGACATCAGGCCCGTTTATTTTCTAGCGCGCGAAATATATTCCACCCAGTATCACCGGCTCGCTTGCCCCTGTCACCGAGGGCAAATTACCCGGCCGATGCTCCAGGGTTTGTTTCGCCAACCAGGCAAAGGCCATCGCCTCCACGTAATCCGGATCAACGCCCAGCTTTGCCGTGCTGCCTACATCAACCCCAGGCAAATGCCGTTTTAATTGCTGTAGCAGGTACGTGTTGTGGACACCCCCGCCGCAAACATATAGTTCGTTACAGCTGGGTGCGACACGTAGGCACGAGTCGGCGATCGTGACGGCGGTTAGTTCGCATAATGTTGCCATGACATCTTCTGGCGAGATGCTCGCCAGCTGGTTCAGGTGATGCTTTAACCAGGCAAGATGAAAATGTTCACGCCCGGTGCTTTTGGGCAGCTCAAGGGTGAAGTAATCATCTGCCAACAATCGTTGTAGTAGCTCAGGGTGTATGCAGCCTTGTTGGGCTATCTGGCCTTGCCTGTCATACGGCTGTTGAAATGATAGCTCTGCCCATTCATTCATCAGGCAGTTTCCTGGCCCGGTATCAAAACCGATCACCGGTTGCGTGGTATCTGCAGGCAGGTAGGTGATATTGGCAATGCCACCAATATTTAATACCAGGCGCTGATGTTGTTCTGACTGGAACAGGGATGCGTGAAAGGCCGGTACCAGTGGCGCACCCTGCCCACCCGCTGCCATATCCCGCCGGCGAAAGTCGGCAACGGTGGTGATACCGGTTAGCTGGGCGATGCGATTGGGATCACCTATTTGTAAGGTAGTGGATAGCTGAGGTAGGTGACGAATGGTTTGTCCGTGACTGCCTATAGCCTTAATATTGTCAGCCGTTATACCCGATTGGGCTAGTAGCTGATGAATTGTATGGGCTATATGTTCGGCGACTAATATATCGGCCTTAGCCATACGATTAATTTCATCTTCGCCTGAGTGCACAAGTTCAAGCAAAGTACTTTTGAGTGGCTTAGGTAACGCCACATTATGGTGCGCAACCAGACGACAGTTGTGGTTATTAAACTCCACAATAACTGCATCCACTGCATCCAGACTGGTTCCTGACATAATACCGATAAACATCATGTCAAGAATGTAACAGATTGTGCCTAAAGACAGAATAGTTCTGTTAATGGGATTAAGCTTGTGTAAGATCCATCTTCTGTTTATTAACACCGTTGTTTCACATAACCTGCAGCACTAGCGCTGGATGTTACAGAATGTATTTTCCACTACGTCTTATCATTCCCTTAATAATATTTTTTTTATCCGTCCTGCCATCTGCCGGGATGATGGTGCTCAGCCTGAAAGAAATAGAAAAAAATATTGAAAGAGAGGCGCAGTATTATTTACAGGTAAGGGCGGAAAAAATTTCAACAGGGGGTGTGTATCCTGATTTAGCGCAGCTAAGAAACAGGCTGTTGATGTACGCGAGTGATAATGATTCATACGCTGGCATCATAAACAATACTGTCGTAAGGCCATCGTCATTCCTCGATGATAGTGCATTGAAGAAAAGGCTGCTTCCATTACTGGGGGAAGATAAAAAAGATTATGAACACGTTGCTAAATATATTATGCAGAGGCGTGAGTATAAAGAGACATCACTATTTATAAGTAACAGTGGTAATTATGCTTTAGCTATTGTTCCAGTCGATGTCTCTACATCAATAGAAAGTAGTCGTCGGGACTTAACCGCTTCACTGGTGATATTGGCTCAAGATATTGGTGGTATAAAATCAACATCTAGAGATGATTTTATTTCCAATGCCTTCCCTATTCTATTATTTGTTCTAGTCGTATCCATGGTAATTGCTGCGGGCATTTACCTGTATGTGTCGAAAAGAATAAAAAATATCATTGATACTACCGTGCGTTTTGCAGAAGGAGATCTGCAGGCAAAGGTTGATACACATGGTGGTGGTGATGAGCTTGATCAGTTGGCACAGGCTTACAATGATATGGGACGTGAACTGTTGGCGAGTCAACAGCAATTGCTGGAAAGCAATGAACGCATACAATTATTACTAGACTCAACGGCAGAGTCGATTTTCGGTGTTGATGAATATGGGGTATGTATCTTCGCCAACCGCACCTGTCGGCAGGTTATGCAAACTTCTGAGTTGGTTGGTCAGGATATGTGGGGTGTCATCCTCGCAGATGATCCTGAAACCAGCTCACCGATTAAGTATGCATTGAATAATCAAAGCCAACATGCTGAAGGGTATGTGGTACCAGGTAGCGGCACTGGTATTGAAGTGGAATATTGGGCTTATCCTATTCAGCATGATGACGCCACAGTTGGTGCCGTTATTTCATTTATTGATATTTCCAATCGTAAGCGTGCAGAAAAGAAACTTAAATCATCCCAGGCCTGGCTTAGCCG
>JABURU010000121.1 GCA_014762485.1 Gammaproteobacteria bacterium
GATTCAGGAAGGTATGAAGAACACCACAGTGGAGCGGTACCTGGATGCGATTGGCCAGTGGTTTGTCTGGTTGAATGAAAGCGACGTGGATACCACCGAGGCCAAGGCGCGCGATCTGGAAGACTGGAATAAAAGCCTGTACCTAACTCACACACAGGCCAGCAAAACGCGCAACGGCAAGATGACGGCGGTGCGCCAGTTTTACGAATGGACTGAGCGCCAGGCTATCTGCCCCAGTCACATGCGCTCGGTGAAGTCGGCCAAGGTCGACAAGAAACTGGCGCGAAAGTATAGCGACTCACAACTGAAGGCGATCTTCGGTTCATGTGACCGCACCAGGCCGATAGGCAAACGCGACTATGCGATCTTGCTGTTGTTCTACGCCACCGGTGCCAGGCGTAAAGAGATCGCAAGCTTGAGTATGGAAGACCTTACCGTTCAGCAGCGGGTGGCCAGAGTCAGGCTGGACGGCAAAGGCGGCAAAGAGCGTGTCGTGTCATTCAAGGGTGCCGCGGTACACGCCCTGGTGGAATGGCTGCTGGAGCGTGAACAGTGCACCGTGCTGGAAGAGCACGCCGTGTTTGTTGGTCTGACTGGGCGCAACAAAGGCAACCAGCTGGGACCGGATGGACTGGACGATGTGATCTACCGTGCGGTGTATAACAGCCGCATCAAAACAGAAAAGGGAATGGCGCTGCACACACTGCGCGTCACCTATGCAACGGATATGTACGACCGGGGCGTGGACATAGAAACACTGCGTTGGTTGATGGGGCATAACGATATCGAAACAACAAGGGGCTACATCGCGATATCGGAGAAGCGGCAGCGCACCACCATGCCTGCCGATAGGCTAGATGAATTAACGGGAGGACGAGGCAATGGAAAACCACTCTGGTTCGAACAGCAACAGCGCGGACTGTTTCCGAATATTAAGTGAGTTTAGTGAAGAACACAGTCCGCTGGTACGCCTGGCGCATCGCCTGGGGCCGCTGCAGTTCAACATGGTTCTGGAAGAGTTTGGTGGAGAGAAGCCACACTTTCCCACGCAAGATGCCTTCTGGAAAAAACTGGAACGCGAGATCCGGGATCGCAACATCTGCAGCGAATTAAACGGCTGCAATTACAGCGAGGTCGCACTGAAGTACGGCATGTGCGAAAGGAACGTCCGCGACATCGAAAGGAAGATGCGCGAAAAACGTGAAACGAATCGGACGACGATTCAAGCAGCATAAGGTAATGATTGTCTGCTATGGCAAACAAAGATCATACAGAAAGCGAGAGCGGCAAGCGTTCGTACACGATGAGTGATAAGGCCCTGCAGGCGCGTCGTGATAATGCGCAGCTGTCTACCGGTCCGAAGACGGAGGAAGGCAAGGCGGCGAGCTCGCGCAATAACTGGAAGCATGGCGAGTATTCGATTCTCACCAAGTCGGCCGAGTGGCAGGCGTTGGCGCCGATTGCAAAGGCAACCGGTAAGCCGTGTCAGACAACGTGTGAGCAGTATCCCTGTTCACTGGTGGATGAGGGTATGACCAGTGCCGGGCAGAATTGTATGGACAAGACGGTATTCGTGATGGCCTTCGACGCGATTATGTCGACGTTGCATAGCGGTGATGATCAACACGCGCACGGCATGCTGGCGATGACGGCGGCCAGTGCGATGGATGTGTTTATGCAGATGCGTGATGAGATCGGTGAGCGTGGTGTGATCATGGAGAGTGATGTGTTTAACAAGGATGGCGATGTAAGTGGTACCAAGTATTTTATCAACCCGGCGATTAAGGAGTTCACCAAGCTGCTGCACACGATGGGCATCAACATGCCTGAGATGTTAGCGACACCACAGGCCGCGAAGAAGGTGAAGAGTGATGAAGAGGTGGCCGACACGCTGGGCGAGCTGCTGGGCGGTATGACAGAGCGGTTTGGTATGCGCAAGAAGCCGGGGCGGACGATTGATGGCGAAGTGGAGAAGATATGAGTTTCTGTCGTTTTAGTGATATGGATTTTAGCTGTGACGTGTATTGCTACGAAAGCGTATACGGTGGATTCATAATTCATGTCGCCGCAGTTCGTGTCGTTGGTGATGTTCCAAAGGCTCAGCATTATTTCAACGAGGGGAATATTGAAGAGTTTATGAGCGCTCATAAAAAGCAAATGAAATTTCTAGAAACAGCTGAGCGCCAACCCATTGGTCTGGAATATGACGGCGAAACAATTCAGACCGATTCAGCCGGCGAATGTGGTGATGCTTTGTTGAGCTTAAAGGAAATGGGTTACAACGTGCCTCAATATGCCATTGATGTTTTGTATGAAGAGGCTGCCGCATGAGCAACAACCTCCCACTCGGTAGCAAGGCAGAACGCGAGGCGATGCATGCGCAGATGCTGGAGCGTGGTGTGGTGGATGCTGAGGGCTTTGAGCGATTCCTGGCGGATGAGTGGGGCTGGGCCTGGCAGAAGCTGGCGCGTGGTGAGTATGACTGCTCTGTTGAAGAGGCGCAGTTGTATTACATCTGCACCGATCCGGTGTTGTGGTGTCGCACGTTTTTGAATGAACCGGATCCGAGTGAAGAGATGATCCGTGAGTATGGCGAGCAGGTGCCGTATCAGTTCTGGCCATATCAGGAAGAGAGTGTGCGCGCCTGGTACCAGAACGTAGTACATCAGGATGGTGCCGAGGTGGGCAAGACGCGCGAGATTACCGCTATTGCCATATGGGGAGCGATAACGGGTTTTGGTTTTACGGTTCGCAATCCTACTGTGCTGATTGGTGCGCCAAAGCAAACTCATCTCGACGATATCATTATGGCTATCGAGTCGCATGTGGGTGAAACAGAAGGCTCCACTGGTCCGAAGCCGATCATTAACCGCTACTGGGTAAAGCCAAAGAAGCACCCGCATTACATGATGAAGTTTAAGGGGATGACCTGCGGCAAGAATCAGTTGGCCTTAATTCATTATCGACCAGCTGGGCATGACGGAGAAGCCTTCCGTGGTGTGCATGTGAATGCGGCCATGATGATGGATGAGGCGGCGAAGATAAAACACAAGGTGATCTGGTCAGAATTCTGGCGGGCTGGTAAGCCTGATTGCATTAAGCGTGTGTACTCGGTGCCTGATGGCGATAACTCCAGTGAATATTTTATGTACACCAAGCAGGCTATTCCAAATCTGCAAGTCGGCAAGCCAGGCTGGAGGTTGTTTCACTGGCCTAAAACGATTATGCCGTATCCGTTCTGGAGCAAAGAGCGAGATGCGGAATTCACAAAGCTGTTCAAAGGCAAAGATCAGCCTGGGTATCAGCGCAACGTGCTGGGGCTGCATGGCCAGCAAGAGAACCCTGTGTGGCCATGGGAGGATCTGGAAGCCAACATTCGCGACGTGCAGGAGTATCGCTGCATTAAGTTAACTGTCGATAAGGCCAAGGAAGATCTGAATATTGTTGTTACCGGTATCAAGCTGCACTTTAACGAGGGCAAGAAACACGCCGAGGAATACATTGTGGATGAGCGTGTGGAAGATATGTCGGACTTCATCGACACCAAGAAAACCAAAGATCGACGTGATTTGGTTCGCCGGTTGTTGAAGTTATACCTGGAGCCAATGCCAAACCGGCGATTATGGGCAGGGGCAGATCTCGGTTTGCAGGAGCCGACCGAGATACTGGTGTCGCGTGATATGGGTTCTGATCTGCGCGATGTGATCCGCATCCACGCCACCCGCGTGCCGTACTGGTTGCAGTGTCAGTTGATCTATTGCCTGGATGAGTTGCTGGGCTTTCAGCCTGAATGGGGTGTGGACTTTGGTAACGCCGGCACCAAGGTGGTGACCGACATGCAAAACGAAGAGCAGTATGAAGACGGCAATTATGAAGACCGCATGACCGGTATCAGCTTTGCCAATGTGGTGGACTGTATTGACGAAGAAGGTAACGAGCTCACCGAAAAGGATAAAGACGGCGAAGAGAAAGGAGTACGCCTGCCGCTCAAAGAACTGGCCACCAACCTGATCACCGATCGTTTTCAGGAGCGCAGCTGGGCGATGCCGTATGACGTGGAAGTGATCGACCATCACGCCAACCATACCGCGAAGGAAGGGAAGAAGCATCGTATCTTTGACAAGCATAACGATCACACTATCGATGCGCGGCGCGTGTTGATCTTGCGTAAGGCGTTCAGCAGTGAGTATGGCGGCAGTGTGTTCAGTAGTGGTGTGAATGAGAGGGCGGCGTGATGAGAGAGCAAGAACAAATTTTAAATGATTTGTTAGATGAGAAATATAACGACATTAAAAAGCTCGTACAGGTGATCAGAGATATATACGCAGTTTCGGGAGAGGATGCACAGATCGCATGCTTGTGTAATTCCGTGCTAGACGATCCCCAATACAATACAAACTTACTAAGGACGGCGTGATGGGTAAGGTAAAAATTATTAGTGATGGAATTAATCACCAGGTGTTTATTGATGGCAAGGAAACAGATTTTGTCACTGCTGTATATATCAAGCCAGTGCAGTGTGATCGTCCGGTTGAAGTTTTACTTGCTGTTGCAGACGTTGAGTTGGAGATTGAAAGTAATGACTTTGAATCTGCAAAGGTAGATCCTGACGTGATCAGTGCATTGGCTTCTTTTGAGTCATCAGAAAACCCGTTTTATGAGGGGATGAAAAAGTTAAATAAACTTGTAGGAGATGCATCATGAAATGGGGCGCATTAAATCCGCTTAGTTACTTTGGCCAGCGTGGTGCATCGACCACGGTGTTGAAGCGAGCAGGCGATCCGCAGGGGTTATGGACGAATGATTTTGATTCGTGGGTACCACGCCAGGTGGCACCGCGATTGTACGAGGTGATTCGTGAGGCGATCCCGATGGTCGACAGCGCGATCAATGCACTGCGCACGCTGGATGGCATCCTGGTGATTGAGGCCGAGAGCGATAGCCTGCAGAACCTGTTGGACGAATGGGCCGAGGGTGTGCAGGTGAATGACTTCAAGCAAGGCCTACAGGCCTATTACGATGTGCAGGGTAACGAGCTCTATGAG
Source organism: Gammaproteobacteria bacterium (assembly GCA_014762485.1). GTDB lineage: Bacteria > Pseudomonadota > Gammaproteobacteria > Thiohalospirales > Thiohalospiraceae > JABURT01. The sequence goes on from JABURU010000121.1 coordinate 5,046, forward strand.
CAGGGCCTGGCGCTGGGTGAAATGCAAATGGCCAGCGGCATGTCGGACGTGGGCAAGTTATGGGTGGCCGATTCGAAAGGGGTTTTCTATCGCCGCAATGGTAACAAGGTGGAAGTGTGGTATCGCACGCCACGCGCCGAGCGCAACACGCGTAAGGATGGCTCGGATCAGATCGAGCGCCTGCTGCGCAACAGCTACACCAGCGACACGCTGGGCCTGCTGCAAGCCAATGGCTATAAGAAACTCAACACAATGTTCATTAACCAGGTGAGCATCGATAATGAAGCCGACAGCCCGTATGGCACCAGCAAAATTCGATCGCTGGAGTTCGTCGCCAAGACGTTGGCAACGATGATGGTGAGCACGCAAAACACCTGGGAGAAGTTTGGTAGTCCGGACTATGAGATCACACTGAAGACGCAAGGCAAAACAGCCAAGGGCGAAACTCCGGACGATATCCGCAAGAAGCTGGAGAGCAACTTCGCCACCATGTTGAACGCGAAAAAGCGCGGCAAGAATGCCGACTTTGTCAACGTGATCGGCAAGAATGATGAGCTGAATATTAAAATCATCGGCGGCGATGGCAGTGTGCTGGAAATCGAACACCCATACCGCATGGCCGAAGAGCAGATCATCAGCAAGTTTGATATCGCGCCCTGGATGCTGGGGCGTGTATGGGGTACCGCCGAACGGTTGGCCGACAAGCAAGTGGACATGATGCTGACCGGTACCAAGATGCGATACAAAGATCGCCGCCCGGGTTTGATGCGCATACTGGAGACCGTGCTGCGCAGCCGAGGCGCGACGTTTAAGCGCGGCGACTTCACTATCACGCAAGAGCTACCCAACCTGAAAAACGATCTGGAAACAGCACAGGCCGACTTCCTGCGGGCGCAGACTGAGCTCATGCTACGCAATGGCCAACCAGTGAACCCGGGAGAAAACGACCCAAAGCAGGTAACGGTGGGTAGAGATGGCAAGGTTATCCTGCCCACCGATAAAAACCCTGTTGAGGTGATCACCTTGCGCGATCCGTTAAAGCATGCGGCTGGCTGCGAGTGTGATAAGCATGGTTATGTCGAAAACCATAAGGATTTTGGACATAAGGGTGAGTCTTATGTCGAAGACGAAGACGCCCTGATGCGATTAGAGAACACCGCCACCCGCGGCCTGCTGAACGAGTTCGAGAATCTATACGATAAAACACTGGATGTGCTGGGACTGGATGAGATTAAAGCGTCTTCGACCGCCGCTCCTGCGGGTCCATCCGCTCGCGGCGTTAGTGCATCCATGCACGTCAAAGCACCAGACCCCACCTGGGTATTCAGTGCCGACACCATGCTGGCCGCGATGAATACTCTGCAGGATGATTTTATTGCCACCGTGGGTGATGAAGATGCCCCACTGGCGCAGAGCATGTTTGATGCCTGGTCGCGTGGCGTCGTTGCAGCCGCTGCCGAACTGGATGTGGACGCCATTGAAGAAACAGTTCGCGAGACCTTCCGCGAAGCGATGGCCGCCGATGGCCTGGCACAGGTGACCGATACCACCGTGCGTGCCTACGCTGATGACATTATTCAAACACTCAGCGAAGGTGCCTATGATGGCATGAATCCCAAAGATGTGGCGCGAGCTTTACGCAAGCGGTTTGATGCGCACGAGTATGACTGGGAACGCCTGGCACGTTCCGAAATTGCCGCCGCAAACAGTCAGGGCAAAATGGATCAGTATGCCGATATGGAGATCGAACAATACCACTGGAAGCGTGCAGGCGGTGCGTGTCCGATTTGTGTGGGTCTGGAAAGTGGTGGGCCTTACACCGTGGGTGAAGGGCCGTTGCCGATGAAAGATAGCCACCCTATGTGTAGGTGTACCACTGTAGCTGTAGTGAAGGAATAATATGGAAAAGTATATTGATATCAGCACACCTAAATACCCCGGTGCTTTCGCTATAATAGACAAGGAAGATTATGAGCGAGTATCTAAAATAACCTGGCGAATCAGTGGAGGAAGAGGGAAAGTACGCTGTGTTCAAAGAGGGAAAACAGGCGCATTAAGTCTGCATCGGTACATATTAGAACTGGATAAGAACAATACTGTTATTGCGAAAAACGGAAATTTCCTCGATTGTCGAAAAGAAAACCTTGTCATCACAAAACCAGGCACAAAAAATATAAATCTTGAAATTGATGAAAGTAGGCAGTGCGCTATATTAGCGCAGCACCAGCTAGACTATAAAACAACAAGAGTTATCGACATCTCTACAGAACGATACCCTGAAACTTATGCGTTTGTTGATGTTGAAGATTATTATCCGCTGCTTGGTAATGGACGATGGCATGTCGGTGTTACTCGTCATGGGCAATATAAATTTGCCGCCAGGATGGCAGTAAAAGACAGCTCAAGAAAAGTGGAAAAGATGCATCGAGTTGTGCTGGGGGTTGCCGATCTACAGCTTGTTGAACATATCAATGGAAATACCTTTGATAACAGAAAATCTAATTTACGCCCTTGCAATCATGCGGATAACCAAAAGAACATCGGAACAAAAAAGAAAAAAGGCACATCAAAATACAAAGGTGTCAAATACCGTCCAAAAACAAACAATAGCCGACCATGGCAGGCAAGCATCATGGCCAATAGAAAGGCTATGCACCTTGGATATTTTGAGGTCGAAGAAGATGCCGCAAGAGCTTACGATAGGGCAGCTATAATACATCATGGCGAGTTCGCTAGAACAAATGTCATGCTTGGCCTGCTTCCGCCAACAGATAAAACCACTTAAAAACAAACCCGCTGCTGCGGGTTTTTTATTGCCAATAAACTTTTGAAGCCTTTCGGACGACGTTTCATTTCTCATCCGTTATATCTCACCCTGACTAAGTGATAAATCACGACCAACCCAATGCGAGGGTGAATCATGGGCAATAAACAGAATTCAAATACCGGTGCCGATCAAGGTGCTGGCCAGGGCAATGAAGAGCTGGACAAGGTGCGCGCCGAAATGGCGGACGTGAATAATGCACTGACCGAACTGCAGGGCAAGCTGGATGCCGAAACCCAGCGCGCCAACGATGCCGAGGCGAAAGCCGACACCGCCACCAAGCAGGCCGAGGCGGCGCAGCAGGAGGCCAGCCAGCAGAAAGAGCGTGCCGACAAGGCCGAAGCGGCGCTGGTGGATGCTGGCGAGAAACCCAACGCGAAGGAAGCGCGTGGTGAGGAGATTAAGGACTATCTCAAGCCTGACTATGACGGCCCTATCAATGTTCAGCAGGCTCGCGAACGTGTTGAACATTTTAAGCGTCTGAAAAAAGAAGGCAAAAAGGTTAAGTAATCCATGTCTTTTACGGCGTCTAAACAATTACGGGTGACGGCAGTTAAAGGTGCTGGAGATGGTTCGCCTTCTTCAGAGCAAATGACGGCTATCAACCGTTACACATTGAAGGAGCTCAAGCCTGAGGATGTGTATGTGCGCTCGGTATATCTGGCGCATAACGCGATTGACCGTGATGGCGAAGTGTTTGACGACGAATTATTGGAAGACTTTGCTGCATCACTGCCAGGCAAAGGCTTTTTTGTTAAGCACCCCATGGGTTTTGATGGTGAAAGTGGCCCGGGTGAAGGGTTGTGGTTTGAGGCCAAAGTGTTATCGATGACCATCGATGAGGCCAAAACATTGTTGGGAGAGGATCTGGTTTTCCCGCCAGAGACGACAGCCGCAAAAGTGTTAGAAGCCAGTCGCTATATGCTGCGTCTGGACTACGACACAGAGACACGCAAGCTGATCGATAAACAAGACGCGGGTATTGCTGGTCATCATTCCATTGGTTTTGGGGCGAAGGGTCGTACTGACATTGTGGATGATTACGGCAACGGCGTCGCGCAGCGATTAATGAGCCCGGGTGAGGCGTATGAAGCCTCGGTTGTTTGGCTGGGTGCACAGCCTGGTGCGCGAGCTTATAAAGGCGCAGGCCAGCAACACCTGTTTGAAAAAGAGTTTACTGAGGAGGAGCCAGCTATGGCTATGTCAACCGAAGAGAAAGAGCAGTTTGATAAAGCAGTGGCTGACACCAAAACAGCCAAGGCCAAACTGAACGAACTGGAACCCAAGGCCGCGACGCATGACGAGATCATGAAAGCCGCTGGCGAGGGCGCAGATGAAAAATCTGTTATTGCCTTGATTACGGCTGGGCAGTCGCACCGAAAATCACTTGAAGAAGACATGCTGCGTTTTGAGCGCCTGCAAGGTCTGGTGGGTGATTCGGAAGACGATGCCAAGTCTGCCAACGCAGTGTATGCGCAGATGGATATCAAGACTCTGGAAAGCCGCGTGAAGGCGTTGCAGGAGAAGTTCCCCGGCGACCAGATCGACGGGGCTGATACCGCTACCGGTGCTGATGATGGCGAAGGCAAGAAAGGCCTGCGCGATGCTTCTGTTACCAGTAAAGCAATGGGCAAGGATAAGGCCGCTTAATCGCGGGCGTTATTAACGAACAACAGGAGCGCATGTTATGAGCGTTGTAAAAGCAGAAGGCCCACGCAGCCACTGGAAGGGAATCACCCATGCTCCAGCAGGTGCTGTGCCAGTAGACACCGTCACGGTTGTTAATACCACTCGCGTCACCTTTGCGGCGGCCGATGTGGAGGCCGGTGAAAATGGTGAATTTATTTATGAAGCCACAGATGTGGAGGTGGCGAAAGACGCCACGGTAACCATTGTCGAAGGCGATAAGGCCTATTACCACACCACTAATGACAACTTTACCAATGTTGCTACAGGTGCGGTTGAGTGCGGTGTGTTCCGACAGGCTCAGGCGCTTTCTGATACCACCGCGCGCATCGATATGCATGTCGTGTAAACGATAGCGATAAGTAAAGTTTTAGCCAAAAGGGGATATAACCATGGCACAAATAATTAGCACACACGTTGGAGGCCTGAAAGGTGCCATGGCAAATGGTATTCCTACTGGCCTGGATTATGACCAGGTTGACCTGAACTCTGCAGAAGGTCGCAAAGAGTTTGCGGATGCCGTCTCTGGTTACTTTAAGGACGTGCGCGAGCCAAACGGCATGTATGCCACCGGCCAAAAGAATACACGCACAGGACATCTGGACGCGCTACCCGTTCGCGACGAAGTAGACGTGCGCTTTTATGGTCCGCGTGATGATGCCTCGATCTTCGATCTGTTTCAGTACGTGGATAAAAGCAGCAGCAAAAACCCAACCTACAAGTTCGCCAATGTGAATGCCGCCTCCATTATCTTCGAAGAGAAGACGGTGGGCAAAGAAGCGCGTGTGCGCAAAGTGTCGGCGGGTGCGCCTCAAGATTTGAAGAGCGTCACTCATGAAGGTGCCCTGGGCATCGATGATGATACCCAGCGCTTTGATGACTACGGCGTGTTTGAACAAAACATCCAGCGTGTGCCGGGTGTGTGGATGGATCAATACGCCAGCAATCTGGCGCTGTTGTTTACCTCGTTAGGCGCGGGTGTAAATGAGACGTTTAGTGTTGATCTGATCACTACCATCAATAACGCCTGTAACCAGATCCTTGAAGATGTAGGCGATCTGTATGGCCTGTCTGACAGCGAAAACTTTGGTCTGATGTATAACGGCCGCGACGCCGCCAAGGTGCGTCAGGCGCTGGTGAGCAACCTCACGCTAGCCAACGATAACAACTCAGCCAAGCAGCTGGAGTTCAATATTGTGCCAGTCAAAACGCGCAAGATTGCTGCTGGCGGCATGTATCTAACCCTGCCTGGTCGCGACATTGTGGATGTTGAGTGGGATGGCCTGTGGTCTGAGTACGCACGCAACGCACACGCGGGCGCAGATGATTACATCTTCCGCTCACGTCGTAACGCGGGCATCGGTAATGTGCAGCAGGTTCGTCGCCTGTCTGGCTACTAAGCCGATTAGTTAAACGAGCAGCCTGGACCGGGTAAGTGGGGCAACCCGCCCCGGTCTTTTTTTTAAGGGGGACACATGGCCGCAAAAGCGAACATCCAAGACCTGAAAGACCTGGGGTTTGAGCAGTCACAGTTTCGTTATGAGGGCGACGACACTGGCTGGAATACCTTCCTGGCTTCGGTGTTGGCGGATGTGGAGCAGATCACCCGCGAGCAGGTGGGCAGTGCGGCCTATGATGCCATCGTGGATGGCGCGCGGCTGGTGTATTTAAAAAATGCCGAAAAGGAGTTTTGCGCGGCCGACCTGTGGCGGCGTGTTGAAAGCTTTGAGCGCGGTACCGCCCAGGTGAATGGCGCGGGAACGGGGGCCGAAACCATCGGCAGTCGTCCTCTTGAAAATGCCAATAAGGCCGAGGAGCGTGCATGGGACTACCTTGCTCGCGTCACCGGCACCAATGCAATGCAGTCGTTTGGTCATGTGCAAAGCGGTGCGCTGGAAGAAGAGGCGACCACATCATGATCACCATTAAAGTCACCCACCCGAATCCACACAACCATCGAGCCGTCGAGGCGCGTGTGGTGAATCAGGAGCAAGGCACGATCAGCGATGAACGCATGCTGATGCCGGGAGATGTGGTGGAACTAGAAATGGTGGAAGGTGAAAAGATTGTGATCGAGGAAGTGGGATCGTGAACGTATTCAGCAATGCCGTCCAGGTTGCCAAGCGGGTTGGCCGCATTGCCAAGCGATGGGATCTGGCTGCGCTTCGAGGCCTGCGCCGTATCGCCACCAAGGTCGACGAAAAGCAGGTTGAGAATTTAAGCGGTAGTAATAGCGCTGAGCCGGGATCGTATCCCGTGCCGAACCGCACCGGCAATTTGATGCGCGGCCGCTTCTTTAAGGTGCCATCGCCTAGCCTGGCGTTTGTGGGTAATACCACGGTGTATGCACCTGTTATACATCGTGAACGTGAGTTTCTACAGGATGCCTCGGACGATGTGGATGCGACGGCAGAGATGCAACACGAGATTCGCAAAGTGGCGATGGCGCCATGATGGGGCATCCACACTGGCGCAAATGGCGAGTGCTGTGGAAGTTGAGAGTGAGGCGTGATCGATGAGCCTGCAAGGTTTTGTGGATGAACTGCCAAACGTATTAAGCGCCGATGCTGGCCTGACCAGCTGGCGCACCACGCACTTTGATGGCAAGGCGTTCACGGTGCTGAAAGGCAATAGAGAACTCAGCACATTCAACGCCAGGCAAGCGCCCGCGATCATCATCGAGGCCGAGCCGGGTGACATTGCCGACACGGTAGGCAACTACCGGGCGAACTTTTCCGGCAGCGTGGCATTCGTGATTGCCTGGGTAGATAGCGACCCTGACAAGGCTTATACCAGGCGCATCACCCTGCCCGAACTGGTGGCCAATGCGGTGATTAACAATCGCCGCCTGAATGGTGCGGTCGAGAAAGCCATGGTCAGGCGATATGAGCCGTTAGACGGAAACAGCAGCGCACCCAATGTAAGGATGATGCGGTTCACGGTTAACGCGAACTGGAAAGTAGACAAGACATAAGAGGGCAGGTTGATGGAAGAGAAAGAGAAAAAATCACTACGCAAGATTAAAGCCATCCGCCTGGAGAAGGAAGGCGTGAAGGCCGTGGGCCCTTACAAGGCAGGCGAAGTGTACAAAGTGGGCGAGGGCGATCTGACACTAGCAGAAGCCAACCGCCTGGTCGACGCAAAAGGATTCACCGAGGTGGAGGGGTAAGCCATGGCACAGGTCACAGGCGCAGACGCCAAGTTTGTATTGTATGAAGAGGATATCTTTGGGCAAGATCCCAGCGTGCCAGATGGCATCCTGATGCACTTGTCGGGCATGTCGATCAAAGGCACTCGCGGCCAAACCGCCAGCAAGATATTGCCGGGCGGTACTGGCAACCGCACGCAAAAGCGCCCCACCCGCAACAAGCTAGAAGTGGGTGGCGGTATGCCTACCGAACTGAACGCCCAAACCCTGGGCTTTCTGGTAAAGCACGCCATGGGTGCGGTGGCCACCTATCGCCCGGCCGACAACGCCACGGATTTGATCACCGGTGTCACCATCGACCACGCCACCAAGGCCTGCCCCCTGGGCAACGGCACGCTGGCGTTTACCTTAACCGGCACCACACTGCAGTGGACAGCGCAGGGTGACACGGCTGGCACCGCCACGGATGTGTCCGCAGGCGGCACCTTTGTGTTGCCATCGGGTACCGCAGGTTATGACCTCACCGTGACCGTGGTGCCCGGCTCGCTGCCTGGCGCGAACCAATCCGACACCATCAACGTGATCGCGGCTTATAAAAACCGCTTCACCTTCGCCAAGCTGCCCATCGGCTTCACGATGGAAAAGGACCACGGCCCAGAAATCACCGGCGCAGGTCGCTATGTGCGATACAACGGCTGCCGCATTAACACCATGAGCTTCAAGCTGACCACAGATGGCACTGAGGTATCGGTGGATGTGCTGGGAGCGAAGAAGGCCCCCTATGCCAGCGCGCTGGATGCCACGCCCACCGACTATGGGCACACCTCGTTTGAGGTGGGCGACATTAGTGTGCTGGAGGAAAACGGCACGCCACTGGCCGAAGGTGCCGACATGAGCATCACCATCAACAACAGCCTGGACGGTGGCCAATATGTGCTGCTGGGGGGCGGCACTCGTCGCAGTATTCCCGAGGGGGATGCCGGGGTAGAAGTGCAATATTCCGCCCTGTTTGAAGATCTGGACCTGTACAACAAGATGATCAACGGCACCGACTCCAAGCTCAAAGCCGCCTATGCCGTGGGCAATGGCCTGGGCACCGTTGATAACGAATCGATTGTGTTTACGCTCGACCCGATCAGCTACGAAGAAGACGACACCGCCATTGAAGGCCCAGGCGGCGTGGTGATCAACCCCAAGGCTATGGCATACGACGGGGCGCTGATCATCGATATCTTTAACACCATTGACCATTCATTATAAGAGGTTGCACATGATTCGAATCAATTCATCAAATGAAATCCTGTACCCCGTTACAGCACACATGTTGGAGAACGGCACGGGCAAGACCAAGGAGCATACGTTTAAAATACGCTATAAGCTATTGAGTCGCACAGAGCTACGTGAGCAACTTAATAAGCAGGTGAATATTGCGACAGATAATATTGACAGCCTGCGTGAAGCGATTCGCAAGCAGAGCGACCCCAAGGAACTGTCCAGGCATGACGCATGGCTAAAGAGCCATATTAACGGCTGGGAAGATATTCTGGGTGAAGATGGTGAGCCGCTGGAATTTAACGACGAAAACTACCAGCTGGTAATGAATATCATCCCCATTGCCAGCGCCATTGACAACGGCCTGATGGCAGCGAGCCGGGAGGAGCCGGCAAAAAACTGATTAAGTGGGTGCAGTGGAGCACAGACAAAAACCGGCAAACGTATTGTGATAAATGCCGAAAGACAAAGAAGCTGCCACCCACTGAGAACTGCAACAGCTGCAACGAGCCAGAGATACTAGGTATTAATTGGCCAGTAGTGCAGGTGTACTTTAAGGTCAAACGCTGCTGGCGCTACGCACCCAGTGGCGCAGTAGTGGGGTTTGACTGGGCGCAAGTCAAAGCGCTATTAGAGCTGAGTAGCACACCAGAGCAAGAGCGGATACTTGATGGATTGATGATAATGGAAGGTGCCATACTAGACAGTCTGCATAAGACTGAATAGGGCTATTTGCAGGTGCCGTGGTATGTTAGATACTTGTATCCATCGTCCATGTAGCTGGTTATTTTTTCTATTGTATAACCATCCATGCAATAGCTACGAATAGCTAGCTCTCTACCAAGTTCGGTTCTATGAACTTCGTCTCTGCTTCTGTTGCCCCATTTTTCAGCTAAGATATCAGACGCAACATATTGGAATGTTTGGGTGCCATCCGGTGTTATTGATCTGGTAAAGTTTGTCCAGTTGTAATAAAAGTCTGGCGGCATACTCAGACATGCGCTTAATGATAAAGCAAGCGCTATTAGAATAGTGTTTTTCATAGGGTCCATCCCTGTTTATTGTATTTGACATAATATTAGCCCGTTTGCTTTTAATAAAAAAGAGGGCTATATTTCAGAACAACGAGGCGTCGAAACCTCTATCAGGCGGTAGGCACCGCCATTTGTAGCAAATGCGCGGTTTTTTTGTGCCTACCGATCCGGCAATGATTCATTGCCGGGAGGCCCAGTAATACAAGACCCTTCGGGGAAATATCGGGGCCTGGCCTGTACAGGTTCGAACCTCCTGGCACCCTTAACCGGGTAACAACTTCGAAAATTACAGGAGGCTATCATGGCCACTATCTATTCATTCCCTACACAGGGCCACCCACGGGCACCGGATACACCCCGCGAACAGGGCACGCCGCCTGTTCATCATGTGCGAATTAAAAACCTGCTCAATGGCTTGCGCGAAAACATCACCGACCCAGATAGAGACCTGGAGCCCGAGATCGCCGAGCTGGTGTGCTACGCGATGATCGAGATGCTAGAGCAGGAGCTGGCCGACGCGGGGATTAATTTGCACTAAAGTTTTTTATGACCCTTATAAAAAACGGCTCTATTTGATAATAAGATCAAAATATTATGTCAAATAGAAACGCGAATCACGCTATAAGGCGCATAAACACTAAGCGCGGTGGGGTGCTCAACTTTACCTTTGCCTTATTTAAATGAGGCGGCTAGGGTGAAGAGGCTACCATCAAATACATACATTGCCGTTCATGCTCCGATTTCTTGCCGTGTGTTTGGTTGGTAGCACTGCCTCTCAAGGCGAGACGGCCCCCGCCAGGGGGCCACCCTTTTAACAAGGAGAACGATATGAATACACTTAAGACCGTTCAGTTCCATGGACAGGAGCTATTTCTGATAGAGCACAATGGTGAACCGTATACCCCAATGAAGCCCATTGTTGAAGGGATGGGATTGACTTGGCGCACGCAGCAGCGCAAGTTCGCTCAGAACGATACGCGATGGGGTATGGTCATGATGACCATACCTTCGGCAGGAGGTGATCAGAAAGCGCTATGCATGCCCCTACGCAAACTACCCGCCTATCTGTCTAGTATTAACCCGAAAAAGGTTAAGCAGGAGCTAAGACCAAGAATCGAAATGTATCAGGCAGAGTGCGATGATGCGCTATGGCATTACTGGAATGACGGTTATGCCGTAAATCCTCGACATTCTCACAATCACCAGGAAACCTATCAACGCCATATCGATGGGTTTGATTTTTTGTTCATAGGAGAGCGCTGGTGGATTCAAGCTGAATCCCTTGTGGATGTGCTTGGGTTTGTTGATCACTACCGACTTGAGTGGATAGTGATGCGCCTGCTGGAAGATGATCGGTTAAAAATCATTTCTGACTGTCTGACAAGTAGCCGCGGGATATATTTATCGCTGCCAGCCACGCTGATGATGATGGAGCAGGCGCCTATACGAACGCCTGAGTTAAATGACCGTGTGTTCAAGGCATTTCAACAGGTTGAATTTGGTGGTGCACAACGGTTGCAGCTTGTTGGATAGAGCAAGCTGATTAATAAGGATTGCGCAACGTGAGCCTTAGCCCGGCGAAAGCCGGGCCTTTTTACTTGATTAATGCGTTTGGGTAGCAGTCGTCGTTTGTGTGGTTGTTTTCTTCCATCTCGTGTGCCAGTGCGCCAAGGATTAAGTCATTCAGGCTAATTCCTTTGCTGGCAGCCAGATAGGCCGCCGCTTTGTGCATGCCTACGCCCATTCGCAAGTTGGTTTTGCCGCTAAAGTTTTTATATGGCTCTATGCCTTTTTCGGCACAGGTTTCCAAATAGACCTTTAGCGATGTGGCAAACTCGCGCTTAAGCTCTTGCGGGGTGGTGCCATAAAAGTCGGCCCCACCAGACAGCCCGAGGATCTCTCCCCGGAAGGTGTCTATTTCTTCATCGTAACTGATAAGCGCCGTGTGCTTATCTATTTTCATCAAGTTCATGTCTTTATCGTCTATTTACTGTATCTACTTACTTTATCTTGTGACTTTGCAGCCAGTCCCGTATTGAGGCTACAGCGCCCTTGTCGGTGGATGGCCCGGGATGAGGGCGGTGAAAAACCCGTACCTCATCAAACAATGTCACGCTTACGCGAGAACCTTCTCTTTCTTCAATTTCGGCGCCCAGGGCACAGAGCAGTGCTTCTACATCTGGCCATTGGACGTTGCCGCTAACAGGTCTTTTATATATCAACTCCAGTGTTTTTTTATATTTTCGCTTCATGTATAGATAGTACCACAAAGTGGTACTAAGTCAAGCAGTGAAGCGTTTCGGACGACCTCGACTTTTCTGTTTGGTATTACCTGATTGATCCATTCAATCAGGTGATCCGCTATGGGAAATTCCGTTGAAACCTTAACTATTCGCTTTGAGACCGACAACGCCGGCAAGGTAAAGGCCAGTGTGGTTGGGCTTGAAAATGGCATAGAAAAAATCGACGACAAAACCAAGAAGGCCGCTGGCTCGATGAACCTGCTTAAAACAGCGATTGCGGCGGTGGGTTCGGCGGCGGCAGTGGGTTACGTAGTACAAACGGCCAGTGCCTATGAAACACTGAATGCCAGATTGATTACGGCGACAGGCTCGCAAGAGGCGGCGAACTCGACCTTTGAATATTTGCGCAACCTGGCGGCTGGCATGCCTGCGCAAGTGGAAGAGCTCACCGATGCTTATATTAAGCTCGCCAACCTGGGGCTGGAGCCTAGTCGGCAGGCTTTGATTAGTTACGGCAACACCGCCGCTGCACAGGGTAAGGAATTAAACCAGCTTATCGAGGCAGTGGCCGATGCGGCCACGGGTGAATTTGAACGATTAAAAGAATTCGGTATTAAAACGCGTGTGGAAGGCGACCGGGTTAAGTTTATATTCCAGGGCATGACCACTGAGGTAGCCAACAGTAGTCAGGCAATACAGGATTATTTAATTAATATCGGCAACACCGAGTATGCCGGGGCGATGGATTTGCAAAACAATACGCTCAAGTCCTCGTTTGCTGATCTTGCCGACACGATTTCTACCGCGACCGCCAAGCTGGCCGAAGAAACCGGGTTCACTCAAGCGCTGAAAGATGCCGCACGCGGCACGGCAGAGGCTATTCGTTACCTTACCAATACTGAGACGATCGTCGATGTTACCAACCAGATGAAGGATTTAAACACATCTTTGGTGGAATATCAGCTCAAGCTTAACAAGGCGCGGGAAGAGGGGAATCGCAGCCAGGTGAGCCATTATCAGTTCATGATCACAAACACGACCAGCGAGCTGCAGGGGCTGAGCTTGCGTTATCAACACCTGACCAAACTGGAAGAGCAGTATAAAAAAACAAACAATGCTCGCGACGGCGGCGGTGATGGTGGCAAGGCACAGCTTGATAAAGAGCTGCAAACGTATCAGAACAATTTGCGCAAGAAATATGACGCCCTGCAGCGCAGTTTGATGGATGAGATTGCTCTGATCAAATACAACGAGTTGGAAAAGCTGTGGATTGTAGAGCAGATGGCCGAGCTGGATGCGAACAATACGCAAAAGTATGCCGACTTGCGCGTGGCCATAGAGAAAGAAGCGGCAGAAAAGATCGCGAAAATATATAAGCAAATGCATGATGAAAATAAAAAAGCATCAGACGATGCATTTGCAAGCCTGCAAACAAAAATTCAGCAGGGCCTTGGTATCGTCGCAGGTGCCTTTGGCACCTATGGCTCGGCGATGTTTACCGCCGCGCAGAATAACGCCGATGCGTTGGATGCGCTTGCCGATGCCGCCGAGGCCAATGGCAGTGCCAATGCTGGTGCATTGCGCGCCCAGGCCGAAGCCGCCGAACAGGCCGCGCGCCGCGCTTTTGAACAAAACAAGCGATTGCAAAAAGCCAATGTAGTGATTAACACGGCCGGCGCAATTATGGGTGCCTGGAATACATACAAAGGCAATGCGGTAGCGGCTGGGGTGGCTACTGCGCTGATCGCTGCTGCTGGCGCAGCCCAGCTTAAGGCCATCGACTCGGCTAGTTATGGCGGCTCTGGCAGTATTCCTGCCCCAGCTGGTGGGTATTCTCCTGGTAATCCTGGTGGCACGGATTCTTATATTCCCGGTAATGATTCGGGTGCAGGTGGTACCACCGTGGTGTTTGAGATCGACACCGTGTATGGCATGGATGACTGGGACAATAAGTTTGAAGAGACGGCCGGCCGATTGCAGGATCTTGATCGATTAAATATCAGTGAGGCCGCCTGATGCCTCGCTTTATCTATACCGCAAAAGAATCCATCGTGAGCAACGGGCTGGTGGTATCCGGCTCAGATATCAGCGCGGACTCTGTGACCAATTCATTTAAAAGCACTACCTCAGATTTATCTGGCTGGCTGGCCAATGAATGGATTTATGTGGATGTGGGGGTGAATCCTGGCTGGCATCAGGTGAGTGTGGATAGTACCACTAATGAGATTAAAACCACGAGCACATTGACCAACGAAGCCGCGGGTGCGTTGACCACGATCACTGGGTACGAGCATGGCCTGGGTGAGCAGTACGAAATTGAATTTGATTGTGCGGTATCTGATCGCAAGCGCCAGCGCGTGGGCAAAACATCCACATCAAAGAGTGGGCGCAAGCAGTATGCCCGCCAACGCATCGAACGACGCTTTATGGTGGACGTGGTCGCCATCGCCGAAGACAACCTGAAATATTGGGACGAGTTTATCGACTCGGTAATGGGCATGGAGACGTTTGAGTTTGATCGCGTCGGCACCATTGCCATACCAGGCACGACCGAAATCGTGCAACTTGAAAGTGATGACGTTTCCGAGATTCGCCGAGGCATGAGCGACGAGTTTAACCTGCCTCAGTTGTCGTTATATAAGGCGGTGTAATGTTAGCGTATAGCGAAAATTACATGAATGCGTTGGCCGAGGATGGGCAGGACATCCGCGAGGTGGTTCGCATTGCCTTTGATGCGGCGGGCACGGATGTGATCTACATCACCAGCCATGCGGATATTGATCTGCCTGTCGGCGCGGTGCGCTTTGATGATTGCCTGGTAAGCTCTTCGGCGGTGTCGCAACGTATTGATCCGGTAAAAGGCACGGCGGGTATCGGCCACTTTAAATTTGTCGCACAGAACTATGCGGATGAGCTGGCCGCCAAGTTTGCTGAGAAGGATGCCGCCGGCATCGGCATGCGTAACCTGCAGGTAAGTTACTGGTGGATGCCAACTCCACTGGCCTGGGATGATATAAAAGACACGCCGACGACCTCGCAGCTGCTGCATAAATACGGCACGGATGAGCTGGACTTTGGGATTGATTGTCGCGATGTGCAGCGCATCGAAAAGGGTCAGAAAATATTTCGACTGAATCGCACTAAGCTGCGCGCATCGGTCTCGGCGTCGGCGACCAAGATACCGGTGGACGTCGCCGATATCTTTGAACTGATGTACCACGGCCCCAGCTTTAGTGATGCCCCCGGCAAGAGTGTTTTTTATGTTGAGATAGAGAAAGAGCGGATCCGCTGCACCGGCTGGGAGGTGGATGCCACGCTCGGCCTGGTGCTGCTGGTGGATACCAATGGCCGCGGTGTGTTGAACACCCGCGCCGCTGAACACAACATCGATGCCACGACAACCAGTGATGCCCGCCCGGATGTGGCCGAGGTGGTGTACCTCGAGATGCCGGTGATCGAATTAATCTATGGTCTCATGACCGGGGTGTATTACAGCCAGGCGGGCAAGACCTTCCCCAGTGGCTGGCATTGTGGCGTGCCGGTGTCGCTGGTGGCCACGGCAGACTTTTTACGCTTTCCCGATCTGTATGATCCGGCGAACCCGGGCGCGAATCCTCAAACTCGCGCGTTTGTATTAGGGCGTGAGAATGAGGATGCAAAGAAATACATCGAACAAACTTTGTCGGTTACTCAGGGGTTGTACCGCCCGGTGTATGGCACTGGCGAGATGGGTCTGAAACGTATTGCCAACATCGGCAAAGATGCCGCTCACGTTGCCGTGCTGGATGACACCAATATTATTAGCTGCAGCCAGCTTCAGTATTTAACCGACGACATCGTTAACCGCTTTGAGATCAACTGGAACCCATCAGCCCTGACCGGCAAGACCACGCGCAAGACGGTGTTTAAAGATACGGCCTCGATATTAAAGCACGGTGAGTCGACGCGTGTCTTAAACATCCCTGAGTTTCGTGGCTCGATTCATGCGTTTGATACCTTGAAGTTTCTGGCCGACAGCGTACGCCAGCGCTCAGCGGGTGAGCCGTTAAGTTTAACCGTGACGTGTTTGCCGATGATGAGTTACTTGAACAACGGCGACGTGGTGCGCGTGCAGCAGGATGTGATCGATCATAAGGGCGCCAGCCTGCGCCTGGACCGCGCCTTTGAGATACAAGAAAAGAGCATTGTTCCTGACACCGGGCAGCCCACGTTCTTATTAGCTGGTGCGTCTGAGCCAGCCGCGCCTATACCCGACCACGAAGATATCACGGTGCTGAATGATTCCGAGTACGAGATCGGCACCGACATCACCACCTTTGCCAATGTCAGTGTGGTGGCCGGGGTGGCCTATCTGGTAGGCGATATCACCCTTACTGGTGCCAGCACTATTGCTGATACTGCAGGCCACTATTACTGCACTTATCCTTTGGCTGAGTCTGGTGGCCCCCATACCATCACGTTCACAGAGAATGCCGTGATTAAAGTCCGGGGCGGTATCTCGTTGCCAACGACCCGCTTTGATGGCGTGGGGCGCAGTACGCGACCCGCAGGCGGCCCAATAGGGGCATCACGCTCGGGCGGTGGCTTTGTATACGAGGAGAAGCTGGGCGACAAAGATTACCATTCGTATCCTGGCAATATCGTAGAAGGTGGCGACGGCGCGCTGCCGTTTGTGAATATCACTAACGATAACGGTACCCTGGTGTTGCCAGCCCTTGACCTGCGAGGCGGCCAGGGGGCGGCCGGTGCAAACAGTAAACGAGAGACCATATTCAACAAAACCACTACAGTGGCCACCGGCGGCGCACCGGTAAATGGCGGCGCATCAATCACCTTTATTCACCGTGGAATGGATAGCCTGGTCAGCGGGTACATAGATACCTCTGGCGCTGATGGCGCTTATGGCACGGTATGGGATAACAAGGTGGCCGCGGGTACCAGTGGCGGCGGCCTGCCTGGTTGCGTGCTTGAGATCGTCGATGGCGCGGCCAGTAATATGGCCGAGTGGAACGAAAACGTTCTGATCGCCAAGACAGGCGATTGCCCAGTGCCTCCTGGTGCCAGGTCATTTCCGGTGCTGAATGCAGACAGCCGGGTTGGTATTGGCTACAGCTATTACACGCACCACAACCAGCACGCCCCAGGCGAGGCGCCTGTGAATCATGGCATCGCGGCTTTATGCCAGCAGTACGTGATGCCCGCGACTCAAGCAGAGGAAGATGTTAGCGAAAGTATTATTTCCCCGCCCACTGGCGTTACTGCATCCAGTGGCACCGCTGATCTGTTAATAAAGCAAGACGGCACCATCGAGAGCCGGGTGCGTGTGACATATATCAATCCAACACACCCGTATTTTGTCGGCAACCGTATAGAGTTTAGAAGAAAAGGGGATACAGACTGGATCTCTGTCTCATCATTTACCGCTATTGATTCAACCGAGTATTTCCTCACCGGATTAAAAGAAGGTGAAATATACGAGATCAGAATGCGGTCTAACCTGCGTAGCGGTGAATACAGTGTGTGGACCAGTACGATAGAGCACACTGTTATTGGTAAACTCGCTCCACCAGAAGATGTCGCCTCCATTACCCATGTATTCAGCCCGGCCAATAGTTACTTTGAATGGCCTGCTGTCTCCGACCCTGATCGCAAAGGCTATTACATCCGCTTTGGCACCGACTGGGCTACGGCCACCGATGAGATATACACCGAAAGCACCAAGATCCCAGTGCCACCACTGGCAGCTGGCCCGCATACGGCACTCATCAAAGCGGTGGACAACAGCGGCAACCTATCGACCAACGCCGCCAGCGTGGCCTTTACGGTTAACGTGCCCACCATTGCCAATGTGGCTTATCGCTTCGATGGTGGCGATGTTGTTATCTCATGGGATGCTTCGACCAGCAGTTATGGTATTGATTACTGCACTATATACGACACGGCCAAGGCCGCTGAAAACAATCTGGCCTCCCCAGACACCAACGAATACCGCCGCAAGGTAGACTGGGGCGGTAATAAAACCTTTGTGATCACCGGTACCGATATAGCCAACAACGAATCATCTGGCCAGCCCATATTGGTCACGGTCGTCGCACCGTCTCAGCCGCAAGTCACGCCCCAGGTAATAGACAACAATGTACTGTTCCGCTGGAACGATTGCACCCAGTCGCTGCCAGTCGAACTCTATGAGATTCGCAAGGGCTCGGTATTTGCCACCGCCGAGGTGATAGGCAGCGTGTCTGGCACCTTCGACGTGATTAACGAAGTCGCTAGCGGTGAGTATGTTTTCTGGTTTGCTGGCAAAGACGTGGCCAAAAACTACGGCACCGAACAACAGCTAACAGTAAACGTCGACGAGCCACCGGACTATGTACTCAAACAACTATGGGAAAGCAATTTAACCGGCACGCTCACCAACGCCATCAGTGACGATGGTCTCGTCATTATCCCAGCGAACACGACCGAAACCTACGCCAACCACTTCGACACACGCGCATGGGCCACCTTTAATGATAAGGCCGCCGCCGGTTATGACTACTGGGCGCAACCCGTCCCCAACAGTGGTGTGTATGAAGAGATATTTGATTACGGCGCGGTGCTGCCTGGTGTATTGATTAACGTCACGGCCACGTATGAAGCCATAGGCAACGGCACCATTACTCCCACGATCTCAGTCAGAGAGACCGCCGTTGATCCCTGGCTCGACATCACGCCAGGTCAGTGGTCTGTCTATGGCCTCAACTTTCGTTATGTCAAAGTGCGGTTGGATGTCGACACCGACACCGGGGGCACACCGGCCAACTATGCGTTTTATAAACTCAGCGCGCTGACTGTGCGGCTGGATGTGAAAAACAAAACTGACCAGTTAACCGGTACCGCCAACGCCGCCGATCCAAGTGGCACCTGGATAGCCTTCAACAAACAATTCATTGACGTAGACAGCATCGCCTTAGGCATACAAAGCACCGACGAAGTGAAGTACGCCTATGACTTTACGGACGCGCCCTATCCAACAGGGCTGTATGTCTATGTATGGGATTCAACCGGCGCACGCGCAACCCGCGACTTTAGCGCCGTCGTGAGAGGAGTATAACGATGGTCGATTGGGTAAACCCATCAAACGCCACCCAGCACCTTAATGTCATACCCGAGCTGGAGGCGAAGATAGACGCCATCGCCTTGATGGACCCTGGCACATTCACCAACCTTCCGACAGGCTGGCTACGCTTTGACGATACAGCAAAGAAGGCGCAGCGGTGGAACGGCACCGCATGGGCCGATGTGTCATGGCTCAATCAGGGCGTGGGGACGGGGGATAGTCCTACGTTTAATGTTGTCAGTATGGCAAATGGCAGCAGAATTATAGGCACCACCACAGGCGTGGGCAATCTGTCACATTTAAGGTTTGAGGACAGCGCAGGGACACGCACAGGTTTCGTTGGCGAGGGTTCCGGCACAAGCAATAACATTTTCTTGACGGCTGACGCTGGAGACATACAACTCTTCCCGCAAATTGGCGGGAAAATATACAACGCCAGGTCAGGCGGTGAAGTCATCGACACCGGAAACGACTCAACAACCTGTGATGCGTATACATTACAATCACGACTGTCTACGGACTTTTATCACAATGATTCAGTTGTGAGTGGTGGTCTAGACGCCATCTTCACCAAGTCGGGTGCTTATCTGTCTGATCAGTCTCCGCTCAACGCACCAAACGCAACTTCACAACGATGGACTATTCATCAATACAAGCAGAGTTCCTACGGGAACCAGATCGCAATAGAATCTCCGAGTAGTGGCGACACTAGAAATATGTATTACCGCGCATGGGACGCTACTAACGGCTTCACATCATGGAAACAGGTTATAACGACTGAAAACGACTCAACAACGTGTGATGCGTATTCTGTTGCGGGGAAAACATACACCGTGAAAACATGGTCGCCTGGTTCTATCGCTGCTGGCGACCTCGCATATTTGGACGTACCTAGTAACGCTGTTATCCCTACTGGCGTAACGACTGGGGAAGCGACTTACTCAGGGATTCTTAGCTGGCCATCGGCTGAAGATACCACTTCAGCTGTCCATGCTTACACTGCTCATAATGCCGGTTTTACAGCAACTGGGTGCAGGTTGTACGTTTCTAACCGTAGCCCCGTCAGCGTAAACCCGACTGTTACATATCTGGAGATTTTGTGATTTTTTACCTAATAATCCACTGGCCTTGGTTTTTCAGTAAGTACACCGGCTTTGCATTCGGCCCGTTTGTGCTTGTTAAGGACAAATCTAATACCAAAACCATCGGACATGAGCTTGTGCACGTAGAACAATTCTGGCGCATGTGGACGGCGCCGTTTTGGGTGGCGTACCTGTACCAACTAATCCGCAACGGGTACAGGGATAATAAGTACGAAGTGGAAGCGCGGGAACGTGCAGAGGAAATGGAACAGAAATATCTAAAAGGTGATTTATGAAAAATTACACACGAATCAACACACACGGCGACGAGGTGCCAACCTCTGCTGAAAATCTGGCAGTAATGGCAAAGCGCCAAGACATGCCCATGCCGACCACAAAAGACAAAGAGCGCACCGCCAACAGCGAGGGGGTGACGGATGAGGCTATTCTGTCATACATCGAGACCA
>JABURU010000045.1 GCA_014762485.1 Gammaproteobacteria bacterium
CAAGGCGTAGGGATTCGCGCCATTAGTGGTGAGAAAACCGGTTTTGCCTATTCCGATGACATCATTCTACCTGCCCTGCATGAAGCGGCTCAGTCGGCACGAGCAATTGCTCGTAGTGGTCAACAGGGGCAAATGCGGGCATGGCAGCGTAAGCCGGGACATGAGTTATACCTGCCCATCGATCCACTGGAGAGCGCCAGTGAAGATGACAAGGTGGCACTACTAAAAGAAATAGACACCCTGGCCCGTGCAGAAGATCCAAGGGTGAGCCAGGTGTTTGTAAACCTGTCGGCAGTACACGATATAGTGCTGGTGGCAGCCAGTGATGGCACATTGTCTGCTGACGTACGCCCACTGGTGCGATTAAATGTGTCGGTATTAGTCGAGCAGAATGGCCGGCGAGAGCGCGGTAGCGCAGGCGGCGGTGGTCGGTTTGGCTACGAGTACTTTACCCAGGGCGATCATGCTGCCGCTTATGCCCGTGAAGCGGTGCGCCAGGGATTGGTAAACCTGGAAGCCGTAGACGCACCAGCCGGTAATATGCAGGTGGTGCTTGGGCCGGGTTGGCCGGGAGTGCTATTGCATGAAGCCGTGGGGCATGGGCTGGAAGGTGATTTTAATCGTAAAGGCAGCTCGGCCTTTTCGGGGCGGGTCGGTGAAAAGGTCGCGTCTGAACTATGCACTGTTGTTGACGATGGCACGATGGATAGGCGCCGCGGTTCATTAAATGTCGACGACGAAGGCACTCCCACCCAACAAACGGTCTTGATTGAAAACGGTATTCTCAAGGGGTACATGCAGGATAAGCTAAACGCTCAGTTAATGGGCGTGGAGCCTACCGGCAATGGCCGTCGTGAGTCTTACGCGCATTTACCAATGCCGCGCATGACCAATACGTATATGATGCCAGGGCAATCTGAGCCGGACGAGATTATCGCCTCGGTTAAGGATGGGCTCTATGCGGTCAATTTCGGCGGCGGTCAGGTTGATATTACCTCTGGCAAATTCGTCTTTTCGGCGAGTGAGGCTTACTTGATCGAAAATGGCAAGGTCACCCGTCCGGTAAAAGGCGCCACCCTGATAGGCAATGGACCGGAGGTCATGCAACAGATCTCGATGGTGGGTAATGATTTGAAGCTAGATGAGGGGGTTGGCTCTTGCGGGAAGGATGGTCAAAGTGTTCCTGTTGGTGTCGGTCAGCCTACCTTGCGCATCGATCGCTTAACCGTTGGTGGGACCAATACCTGATTATCAAAAATGCTATAAATATAGCTCGCTATCCATTTCTAAATTGCGATTCAACCGCTGGCAAGTAACCTGGGTGTTCTGGTCAGCAAGTACAGGTACTAAGCGGCTGACTCGACGATAGCCCGGAGCTCTTTGAACAGTGCCCGAGCGGATTTGGGTGGCTTATTGGCTGTCTGCTCTTTCTTGGCATTGCGAATTAGTTGACGTAGTTGTTGGCGATCGGCCTGTGGGTAATCATTGAGGAATTCGCCCAGTGCACGGTCACCTTCTTCGAGCATACGATCTCGCCACTGTTCCAGCTTATGGAATCGGGCATTGGCCTGGGTATCCTGGCTACGTAATACATCCAGTCCTTTGCGAATGGCTTCTTCATCGACTTCGCGCAATAATTTTCCGACATATTTCAGGTGGCGCTTACGGGCGATGTGTTGCTTAATATTCCTGGATTCATGCACCGCGGCGATCAGCTTGTCGGTAAGGGGTAATTTGGCCAGTTGCTCATCATTTAATACCACCAGTTCAGCCCCGAGATCCTGCAGAGCTTTCATCTCGTTTTTTATTTGAGTACGGCTTTTTTCTTCCGGCTCTTCATTTTCAGGGAGTTCAGGATCGTTATGACGCATGATGTTTGTTTGCCAGCAGTACAGGAAGTAGAATGCAGTGAAGTATGGGGATAAGTGCCCATGAATGCAACATTGTGGAATCGATATGCAATTTCCTGAACGTGATGAATTAAATCAGCTGGTCCATGACATTTTGGGCGAAGCAAAGAGCCAGGGGGCTGCCCATGCGGAGGCGGGGGTGAGCATATCCGCCGGCTTAAGTACCACTGTACGAATGGGAGAAGTGGAGACCATCGAGCATAATCGCGATAAGGGGCTGGCCGTGACGGTATACCTGGAAGGCAAGGATGGTATGCATAAAGGCAATGCCAGTACCTCTGACCTATCAGCGAGTGCGATTAGGGAGACGGTTAAGGCGGCATGCAATATTGCCCGTTTTACCTCGCCGGATCAATGTGCGGGTCTTGCTCCAGATAATTTGATGGCGAGCAATATTCCTGACCTGGATCTCTACCATCCATGGAACATCAGTCCGGAGCAATCGATAGAGCTGGCCCGCGAGTGTGAGCAGGCGGCACTGGAGATGGATGCACGCATAGACAACTCCGACGGCGCGACTTTAAGCAGTCATGAAGGGTACCGGGCTTACGGTAACAGCCATGGCTTCCTCGGTGCTTACCCATCTACTCGTCATGGCTTGAGCTGTGTGGTGATTGCCAAGGATGGTGAGTCGATGGAACGAGATTACTGGTATAGCTCGACTCGTGATGCACAGGAGATGGAAAACCCGATCAAAACGGGTCGCAAGGCGGGTGAGCGTACCCTTAAACGGTTAAATGCCCAGCACCTGACGACCCGGCAGTGCCCGGTGATCTATAGTGCAGATATAGCCTCATCACTTTTGGGGCATTTTATAGGTGGCATTCGTGGTGGTGCCCTGTATCGCAAGTCTACCTTCCTGCTGGATAGTCTGGGAGAACCGGTTTTTCCTGAATTTATACAGCTGGAGGAGCAACCTCACCTGGTCAAGGCGATGGGGAGTGCTCCATTTGATAGTGACGGTGTGGTTACTCAGCGACATCATATCGTGCGTGATGGTCGGGTCGAGAGTTATGTGCTGGATGCTTACTCAGCCTGCCAGTTGGGTATGCAAACGACGGGCAATGCCGGTGGCGTACACAACCTGACGATACAGCCTGGTCAGGATGATCTGGCTGGTCTGGTAAAACAGATGAATACCGGTTTACTGATCACCGAACTAATGGGCCAGGGGATTAATATGGTGACCGGGGATTATTCTCGTGGCGCGGCGAGCTTTTGGGTTGAGAACGGGGAGATTCAGTACCCGGTGCATGAGCTGACCGTTGCCGGCAACCTGAAAGAGATGTTTAAACAGATCGTTGCCGTAGGTAATGATGTGGATCTTCGTGGCAATACCCGAACCGGTTCAATATTGCTGGAGAATATGGCGATAGCCGGAGACTAGCTGTCTAGGCTGAATAGAAAAAAGCGCCATGTGGTTTAATCACTTGGCGCTTTTTGGCCTATCTCTGGCTGCTGTAAGAGAGGATGTACGCAACCTGTTGAGGCGTCTGCGCT
>JABURU010000081.1 GCA_014762485.1 Gammaproteobacteria bacterium
TAACCAGTGTACTGGGTGATGGGATTGAAACCTGCGTGGTAGAAATCCCGGATGCAAAGAAAGGTGCAACGATTGTGGCGGCGATCACACAGCCCATTGATGAGTCTGAGGTAAAATCGCAACTGAAAGATTTGTTACCTGCCCTGGCCATGCCGAAGCACTTTATGTTGGTTGAGGAGCTACCAAAAATGGGCAGTGGCAAGATAGATTTTCGAACAACAACTAACCTGGTTCAGGAAAGATTATGAAATACCTGATTGAAATATTAAACATCCTGGCCTGGCCGGGTGCTCTTGTATTACTGGGGTATCTATTTCGTAAGGAGCTGAATGAGGCGGTACTTATTCACTTTCGACCACAACCACAAAAGATTGCATATCGTATATCTTCGACCTTAAGTGTTGCAGAAGAAGCATCAATCAAAATGATGCAGCCATATGGTGGTATCTCCGATATGCATAAAAGTGAGATATATACAGATAGTCACGACAGCCTGGAACGATTAGCTAAGAAGTCACCTCGTGCGGCGATTCTTGAAACCTGGGTGGAATTAGAGCAAACCATTCTTGATATGGTATCTGATTCAGAAGTGGTCACTCGTGGTCCCAGGGCATGTAGAAGAGTGATAGAAAAACTGGTTGAGTCGAAAAAGATACCTGAAGAAGTATTCCTGGTATATCAAACATTAAGAGAAGTGAGAAACAAGGCAACGTATGTTCCAGATTATAGTATTGAAAAATCCGATGCTGAACGTTACATCGAACTTTACTTGGCGAGTGCCTATGTATTGAGCCAGTCTATGGGTTTTAAGCCAGTGGTCTCAAGCATAGGTAAAACTTTTTTCGATCAATAGCTTGAGCCATTATGAAAAAACTATCATCTACTATTTTGGTAATTGTTGGCAGCCTTTTGTTGTATTGGGGCTATGAAGAATACAATTCATTCTCTTCACAGGTAAGCGAATTATTCCAGGGCACACCACCGATCAAAACCCTGGCGATTATGATTGCCGGAGGAGTAAGCTTACTAGTTGGATTAATACAAATTATCAAGAAATAAAAAAGTCGGCACTAAGCCGACTTTATACAATATGAATTATCGCTTCATATTAAGGGCGTATGTAGGTGTAACCTTCGTTCTGTAACTGCATGATGCGTATTACGCCAGCAGGAACAACTTTTACCCCACTCAGTAGAACAGGCTTCTTGCCTTTCTTCTTCTCTACTTTCTTCATCGTGTTACCACAAGCACTGAAAGTGATGCCTTGAATAGCCAGACTTTCAACACGTTTTCCTTGCTTGCTCTTCTTGGTCAGCATGCTCAGGCCAGGGCCATAGGCAACAATCTCAACATCGACATTATCGATACCCAGGGCTTTCTGAACATTAACCGCGTTGTTTAACGCAATCTTCTGAGTACGAAGATCATCGGTACTTACCTGGATAACAACCTTTTGCTTATCTTCCGCGTGTGCCGTCGATGCTGCAACACCAACGACCATGGTTGCCGCCATTAGGGATACAAAGAACTTATGAATGGATTTCATAACACCTTCCTCACTCTTAGTAGTGTATGTAATAGTTATACGTGATCCGTCTTATAGCGGATTCATACGTCACATGAATGTACACCACATCAAAAAAAAAGGCGATACATGTTTTATGTATCACCTTATATTATTAGTTTCTAATATACTCAGCCACCTAGTAGTGACAGGGTGTGTTGTTGGTTGATATTCGCCTGTCCTAATGTTGCGATACTGGCCTGTTGCAAGATAAGCGAGCGAGTAAGGTTGGCGGTTTCCTGGGCGTAGTCAGCATCTTCTATCCTGCTGCGTGCCGCGGCCAGATTTTCATTGGTGGTTTCAGTGCTGCGGATGGTGGATTCAAACCGGTTCTGCAAGGTGCCAAAATCGGAACGTATCTCAGCTGTACGTGAGAGTGCCGCATCCAGTGCCGACAGGGCTGCACTGGCATTGGCTTCGGTGCTAATATCCGCTGTTGTTAGGGCTGGATTGATAGCGGCATCATTGGCAACGTCTACTGTATTGGCGGTGATAGTGTCACCAGCATTGGAGCCGACTTGAAAGTCCAGGTTTTGCGCACTTCCCAGAACCTGCACCCCATTAAATTCAGTGCCTTGAGTCACCCGGTTAATCTCGGCCTGTATGGTCTGAAACTCACCCTGCAATGACTGGCGATCCGAGGCGGAGAGTGTGCCGTTGGAAGATTGCACGGCTAATTCACGCAGTCGTTGAATATTGGATGAAACCTCTTGCAGGCCACCTTCTGCGGTTTGGGCCAATGATACACCGTCGCTGGTGTTTCGAATCGCCTGGCTTGAACCGAGAATTTGTGTTGCAAAACGCGCTGCAATGGCCAGGCCGGCCGCGTCATCTTTGGCGCTGTTTATACGCTTACCAGATGAAAGTCTCTGCAGAGGGGTCTGGGTTTCACTCTGGTTTATCCCTAAATGTCGCTGGGCGTTAAGGGATGCTGAGTTCGTATTAATAATAGGGGGCATTTATGCTCCTCCAATAATTCCGTGCTCTATTGATTATTAAGTATACAGACAGGAAGAGAAAGCTGCATAGAGAAAGGTTAATAATTTGAAAATATGAGAACTCAGGCACAGCTACTGGACCTCATCATTGGCGTGTGCCTGGAGAAAACGCTATTCCAGCGGGATTCCTAGCGATTTTTTTATTGAAATAGCGGTTTCCAGCGCTTCTTTCAGATCCGGCATCAGGACATTAAAGTGGCCCATTTTGCGGCCGATACGGGCATGCTGTTTACCATACAGGTGTAGCTTGATGGCCGGTTGGCTAAGCAGGGTATCCCAGTCAGGCTGGCCATTTTTCGCCGCCTGGTTTTCCCATATATCACCTAGCAGGTTGATCATCACTACCGGGCTCAGCAAGCGGGTATCACCGGCATGCAGGCCGCAAAGCATACGTACCTGCTGCTCAAATTGGCAGGTGACGGTGGCATCCAGGGTAAAATGCCCACTGTTATGAGGGCGCGGGGCAATTTCATTGACTAGTAGCTCATTTTCTTCGGTAACGAACATCTCTACCGCCATGGTGCCTACATATTCCAGCCTGTCGGCGACTTTCAAAGCCATTTGTAAGGCTTTCTCGGCCAGCTCATCACTGATCCTGGCAGGCACGATCGTGGTATCGAGTATGCCGTTGATATGCTGGTTTTCTGCTACCGGGTAACAACTGGCTTCGCCCAGTTCGTTACGGCCCATCACGACGGATACCTCGCGTGCCAGATTGACCCTTTTTTCCAATACGCAGGGTACCTGTATCTTATACCCATCTGACGCTGCCGACGATCACCTCTGTGTAGATCCCGTGTGTTGCCTTATCATTAAAAAAAAA
>JABURU010000079.1 GCA_014762485.1 Gammaproteobacteria bacterium
AATACAAATAGAAAAAACAAACAAAATAGAAAAAGAGTAGAATTTGCTAATAAGCGAAATTCAAATAATAAAAAAAGGTAAATTAATTATGATCAATATAGTTGTTTTTATAATATGGTTTTGTTTTCCGGTTGATGTTTTGGATAGTTTAAGTATTAGCTTTTATTAAAAAAATTTATAAAAATTAATTAGACTAGATGTAGATTGTCTTGCATGAGGTTGAATGATATGAATACATCTTGTGATGTTTTAATGAATGAAATTTATAACTGACTATATTTAGTGTGAGAGCCTTTTTCTTATATTGATAGTGGTGTAAAAAATTACTATACATCCTAATGCTCAAGTTTGTTTGTCTTTGAGTATTGTTTCTGTCAGGAGGATAGGACTATGAATATGATGAAACGAGGAGTAATAACAACGGGAATAATGCTGTTATTATCTGTATTTAGTTCTCAAGCTTTTGCAGAAGGCGCAGAAGTTAGGATTGATGCGACAGCATGCAATGTCTTTAATGGTGATGGAGGGTTGACAACAATTTACCCGCCTGATGCTGTTGTGCAAGCGGTATTAACACCAAGTGGTAATCATAAGATAACTTGTAGTGGTGATCTACCTGCTGGAGCCCCAGTACCATCGCGTGGTGCAAAGTTGTTTGATCCATCTAATTCACCATACACATGGTGTGGTACTACTTTTGGTGTATCAACAGACTTTCATGCTGTTGTAACACCTAGTGGACATGCAACACTGCAGTGCATTGTTAACCCATCAGGGTCATAGGTGATATTTGAAGCTATACAAAGAGGGCGCTAGTTAGCGCCCTCTTTGTTATATTAGTTCGGTGATTGTTTAAGTTGATAATGAAATAGCTATTGCTAAGTTATAGAATAAAGATGTGAGTATTATATGGTTAAACTAGTCTCGATATTAGGCTGCTGAATCGTTAGCTTATGTAACATCATCAGGAAGTATGAGATTGAAGCCAGGTAATACAAGTTTCATGATCTATGAAATATTGGTAAGGCTTCGAGCTATGGCGAGGTATCTTGGCGCTATAGTTTTTGACATGAGTACAATGTGATTATCTGCATCCAGCAAGGTGGCATAGGCGATGATTTTCGGATGATTGACGAGCTTCTCTATGGCTTTGTACTGGTATGAGATGGAGCGGTGGCAACGATTGATGATCAGGTAATAGGGCACCTGAACGTGTGCGGCAATATGATCATAAGCCGATTGTAGAATGTCCTGGCTAATATCGAGGCCATTGATAAAGCTCAACTCGATGATGTTACGTTCAATAATCCGAAATTCACTAAACAAAAAGGACGCCGAAGCGCCCTGTTTGTATTGATTAAGAAGGCCGAGCCTTAGATCGGACGATTCTTAATCAGGTCATCTACCACACCGGGATCGGCGAGGGTAGAGGTATCACCTATGGAGTCTTCTTCATGGTGAGCAATTTTACGCAGGATACGGCGCATGATCTTACCGGAACGCGTCTTCGGCAATCCTGGCGCCCACTGGATAACATCCGGTGTGGCGATAGGACCGATCTCGCTACGAACCTGTTTCACCAGTTCTTTCATCAGCTCATCAGACTCTTCGATACCTTTCACCAGGGTGACGTAACAGTAGATGCCCTGACCCTTGATATCGTGAGGGAAGCCCACTACCGCGGCCTCGGCAACGGCATCATGCAGTACCAGTGCAGATTCTACCTCGGCGGTACCCATACGGTGGCCGGAGATGTTCAGAACGTCATCCATACGACCGGTGATCCAGTAGTAACCATCGGCATCACGCTTGGCACCGTCACCGGAGAAGTAATAACCGGGGTAATCCTGGAAGTAGGTCTTGATGAAGCGATCGTGATCACCATAGACGGTACGCATCTGTGATGGCCATGGACGCTGCATCACTAGGGCACCTTCCGCTTCGGTCTCTTCGAGCAGCTTGCCGGTCTGGGCATCAACGATGCCCGGTAGTACACCGAGGAACGGACGCGTAGCCGAACCAGGCTTCAGTGGTGTGGCGCCAGGCAGTGGCGTCAGCATGTGGCCACCGGTTTCAGTCTGCCACCAGGTATCAACAATCGGGCAACGCTCGTCACCCACGACCTTATGGTACCACTCCCAGGCTTCTGGGTTGATGGGCTCACCCACCGTACCCAGCAGGCGCAGGGTTTTGCGTGAGGTCTTCTTCACCGGCTCATCGCCATCACGCATCAATGCACGGATCGCAGTAGGGGCGGTGTAAAACACGGTGACGCCATGCTTGTCGACGACATTCCAGAAACGGGAAGTATCGGGGTAGTTTGGTACCGATTCAAAGAACAGGGTAGTGGCACCATTGGCCAGCGGTCCGTATAACAGGTAGCTGTGACCGGTGATCCAGCCTACATCGGCAGTACACCAGTAGACATCGTCTTCATGCAGATCGAAGGTCAGCTTGGTGGTCATCATGGAATAAAGGATGTAACCACCGGTGGTGTGTAATACGCCCTTGGGTGTACCGGTCGAGCCGGAGGTATACAGAATGAACAGCGGATCTTCGGCGTCCATCTCTTCACATGGGCAGTCGGCCGAGGCATCGGCCATCGCGTCGTGATACCAGACATCGATCTTGTCGTTCCAGTTGATGTCACCACCAGTACGTTTAATGGTCAGTACCGTATGCACGTTAGGGCAACTAGCAACGGCCTCATCAACATTAGCCTTCAGGGGCACTTTTTTGCTGCCACGCAGGCCTTCATCGGCGGTAATCACCACCTGGCAGTCGGAGTCCAGAATACGATCTTTTAATGCACCGGCCGAGAAGCCGCCGAAGACTACCGAGTGTACGGCACCAATTCGGGCACAGGCCAGCATTGCATAGCCGGCTTCGGGAACCATCGGCATGTAAATACAGACGCGATCACCTTTTTTCACACCACGTGCCTTGAGCACGTTGGCCATCTTGGAGACTTCCTGGTGTAGTTCGTTATAGGTAATCTTTTTGTCTTCAGTTGGTTCGTCGCCTTCCCAGATGATGGCTACCTGATCACCACGGCTTTCCAGGTGACGGTCAATACAGTTGTAGGCAACGTTTAATTTGCCTCCTTCGAACCACTTGATGTGCAGATCCTTGGCATCATAGGACCAGTCCAGTACCGAATCCCATTTTTTGAACCAGTCCAGGTTCTTTTCAGCCTGCTCGGCCCAGAAGCCTTCAGGATCATCGATGGAACGTTTGTACAGCTCATCGTACTGTTCTGTGGTGATGTTTGCCTTGGACGCAAAGTCCGCGGGTACATCGTAGACCTTTATCTCAGACATTGAATTACTCCCCTATAAGAAGACGTCGTAACGAGTTGATATTGCCTAACATGAGTATCTCAGGC
>JABURU010000180.1 GCA_014762485.1 Gammaproteobacteria bacterium
GGCAAAGCGCTCAGCCTGATCTTCCGAATCATTCAACTCTGAAAAACCATTGGCAATTTCTCGTCCACCAACAAAGAATTCAAAGCGATCAGTGACGAATGGATCTTCATCATTACGGCGCGCCAGCGGTGATACCTCTGTTGGGTAGGCAGTAATAAAGGTAGGATCCATCAAACGATGCTCTACCGTTTTCTCAAAGATTTCAATCTGAACCTTACCCAGGCCATAGCTGTCTTTTAACGGGATCTCCAGCGACTCGGCAACCTGCCTGGCCTGCTCTAAGTCATCCAGCTGTGCTTCCGTCAGCTCAGGATTAAAGTGCAGTATCGACTCCTTCACCGTCATACGGGCAAATGGCTTGCCAAAATGGTATTCATCACCCTGATAGTGGATGGTCGCGTTGCCAATCACATCTTCAGCAATACCACGTAGCAACTCTTCCGTCAGATCCATCAAATCATGATAGTCAGCATAGGCCTCGTAAAATTCCAGCATGGTAAATTCTGGGTTATGACGGGTAGACAGGCCTTCATTACGGAAGTTACGGTTAATCTCGTAGACGCGTTCAAAGCCCCCGACAACCAGGCGCTTGAGGTAAAGCTCTGGTGCGATACGTAAGAACAGATCCATGCTCAGTGCATTGTGGAAAGTAGAAAACGGACGCGCAGTGGCACCGCCAGGAATCACCTGCATCATCGGTGTTTCCACTTCCATAAAATCCTTACCATTAAGGAAATTACGGATGTAATTCACGATCTGGGTACGTAGACGGAAGGTTTTGCGAGACTCTTCGTTAGTAATCAGGTCCAGATAACGCTGACGATAGCGCTGCTCCTGATCTGATAAGCCATGGAATTTATCGGGTAATGGCCGAAGCGCCTTGGTCAACAAGCGTATGCTCGTGACATGCACCGACAGCTCACCAACCTTCGTACGGAATAACCTTCCCTCAGCACCAATGATGTCGCCCAGATCCCACTTCTTGAACTGACTGTTATAAAAGCCTTCAGGTAATTCATCTCGCGTGATATAAAGCTGAATACGACCAGACATATCCTGGATATGTGCAAAACTGGCCTTCCCCATGATGCGACGGGTCATCATACGACCGGCAATCGTAACACGAACCGGGTTAGCTTCCAGCTCTTCAGCACTTTTATTCTCGTACTCGGCAAGTATCTCGCCGGCCACTGTATTACGACGGAAGTCACTGGGAAACGCGACACCTTCCTCACGTAATGCGGTTAACTTGGCGCGACGCTGAGCGATAAGCTCATTCTCGTCAACTACCGTTTCATTTTGCTTGTCATTATTGCTCATAACACTATCTTTTCTACTATTACTTACAGGCCGCTTTTCAGGCTGGCCTCGATAAACTGATCCAGATCACCGTCCAATACCGCCTGGGTATTTCCGGTTTCAACATTCGTACGTAAATCCTTGATACGTGACTGATCCAGTACATAGGAACGAATCTGGCTTCCCCAGCCTATATCAGACTTGGAGTCTTCCATCGCCTGCTTCTCAGCATTCAGCTTTTGTATCTCCAGCTCGTAAAGCTTGGCACGCAACATATTCATTGCATGCGCCCGGTTCTGATGCTGCGATCTCTGACTTTGGCACTGTACCACAGTGTTGGTCGGCATATGGGTGATGCGTATAGCCGAGTCGGTTTTGTTAACATGCTGACCACCGGCCCCTGAGGCGCGATAGGTATCTACCTTCAAATCAGCTGGATTAATATCGATTTCAACGCTCTCGTCGATCTCAGGCGAGACAAACACCGAGGCAAACGAGGTATGTCGACGGTTACCGGAATCAAACGGGGACTTTCGAACCAGGCGATGCACGCCGGTTTCGGTACGCAACCAGCCAAAAGCATACTCACCTTCAAAACGGATGGTGGCGCTCTTGACGCCAGCGACGTCACCCTCCGAGACTTCGATCAGCTCGGTTTTAAACCCGCGACGCTCACCCCAGCGCAAATACATACGCAGGATCATATTCGCCCAGTCCTGGGCCTCGGTACCTCCAGAACCTGCCTGGATATCAAGAAAGGCGCTATTGGGGTCCATCTCACCAGAGAACATGCGACGAAACTCCAGCGCGGTCAGCTGAGACTCCATCGATTGCAGATCATCCACTACGGAGCTGGCGGTCTCTTCATCGCCTTCCTCGGCGGCCATGTCCAGTAGTTCTTTCGCCTCGTCTAAGCCAGAAGAAAGCTGGTTAATAACATTCACCACAGATTCCAGCTGGGCACGTTCACGCCCTAGCTCCTGCGCTCGCTCAGGCTCATTCCAGACATCGGGATCCTCCAGTTCTCGAAGAACCTCTACCAGGCGCTCCTGCTTGATATCGAAGTCAAAGGAACCCCCTCAGGGCTTCCTGACGCCCTTGCATGTCGGATATCTGGTTATAGATGGGATTCAGTTCCTGCATACCGTTTCTACTATCAATGCGAAAGGCGCAATGATACTACAGCAAACGGTATGCTTTCCATGTGGAGCTCTAATATCGGCCCATATTTAGCAAAATAGCAGTCAAGTCGAAACACCGTGAGCCATCGGTATCACTCACACCCCTGCATTAATAGCAGGCTCGACATTACCCTTAGACAATGGGTTCCAGGTAATCAATCAATAACTGCAGGCTTTCCCGTCCCATGTAGTAATTTATGTCCAGTTTATACGCCGCCTGTATACGAGAGGTTTGGTGTTGCCATGCCTCGTCTGTAGTATGAAATGCGATCGCCTCTATAAGCTTTGTGCCATTAACTTGACGTAATGTCATTTTTAAATGCTTTTCACCCACAATACGTCGCTGAATGACCTCAAATTCACCATGAAACAAGGGCTCTGAAAACCCCTGTCCCCAAGGGGAAAAAAAACGTATCTGTGATGCAAGCTGGATATCGAAATGGGCATCTTCCAGCTCACCATCCGAATAGATTATTTCTTCTAAATCTGCAGGGCCAAGTTGACGCCTGACTTCCCGCTCAAAGGCTTCGGTGAAACGTTTAAATGACGACTCATGCAGGGTCAAACCAGCGGCCATTGCATGACCACCAAAACGCACCAGCATACCCGGATATTGAGCATCAATATTGGCCAGTGCATCACGCATATGCAGTCCCTTTATCGAACGCGCCGAGGCCCTTAGTGTGGTTTCATAATCTCGGCTAAAGATGATCACCGGCCGATGTAGTTTTTCTTTGATACGCGAGGCAAGTATGCCTAGTACACCCTGGTGCCATTCGGGATCATATAAACAAACCGAGTAGTGTTCATCACGAGTATCAAGTTGTAGTTCATCTAGTGCCGCCTGGGCCTCATCCTGCATCTGGCCTTCAACTTCGCGACGTAATAGATT
>JABURU010000078.1 GCA_014762485.1 Gammaproteobacteria bacterium
ATGTGCTTCTAGCGGAATAACATTGCCAAACTGGGTTTCTATCCGCCAGTCCTGCTCTGTATAGGCCCTTTCCATATTATTCAGATACTGGCTCACCTGCACCGTAACTTCATCATTGGGTACCGCCACCAGCCGGAAAGAGTGCCCACTGATGGTGGTGCCTATCTTCGAGTTCACCACTTCCGTCGATGGGCGATCAAGTACATAGCCCGCGGTAGTATAGATGAGTGTGTATTTGCTTGTGTCGAGCGTAGCCATTAGTTATTTTTCCTTTCCAGGAAAGCTGGCGGCCGCATAGGCAGGATAGAACTATCCAGTCGTGTCTTGGCGGCCCCGCTATCCTAGGTTATCCCCTTAGATCGGTGGCTTTGCGTCCCCGGCTTTCACCAGGTTTGCCTGTTGTTTGACACAATATTATTACAATTGAGAATTAGCCCACAATAACAATGACGACTGGATCACAATTTTCGTTTTTACGGGATGAAATTTCATTAGCTAGTTACTATTTCTAGCTATCGAGAATACCGCGTAGATTAGCAAGATGAGCCTTGCCCCGCTCCTGCTTCTCTTCCTGCGACAGTTCCGGCCCGCGCGAGCCCTCCCAGTCGAGATCATCCTGTGGCAGCTCTTCAAGAAAGCGGCTGAACTCCACCTTGACCATCTCGCCGCCTTTTTTGCGCTTCTTGGCATAGGTCATCGTCAGGGTACGTTGCGCACGAGTGATGCCCACATACGCCAGGCGACGCTCTTCTTCGATGTTGCCCTCTTCGATGCTGGTGCGATGCGGTAATAGCTCCTCTTCCATGCCGATGAGGAAGACATGAGGGAATTCCAGCCCTTTAGAGGCATGCAGGGTCATCAGGGTAACCGCATCAGGTGTCGCGTCTTTCTCTTCCTGCCGCTCAAGGATATCCATTAGTGACATGTAAGCGACCAGGTCACCGAGGCTCTTCTCTTCCATCGGCTCCTCTTCGTCCATCTTCTGCGACACACGGGACATCCAGTCCAGCAACTCTTCGACGTTTTCCCAACGACGCTCGGCTTCCTTGTCAGTCTTCGAGGTATCCATCAGCCAGCTTTGATAACTCAACTCGTCGAGCATCTGTCGTATCACCTTAACCGGGTCTTCTTCATGCGCTCTGGCGGATACGGCCAGGATCCATTCACTGAATTCTTTTAATCGCTCAGCCGCTTTCATCGACAGGTGGAGTGTCAGCCCCATCTCAAAGGTGGCATTGAATAATGAGGTATTACGCTCCTTGGCATACTGCCCCAGCTTTTCCAGCGTGGTGGTACCTATCTCTCGGCGCGGGGTATTCACCACCCGCAGGAAGGCATTGTCATCGTCATGGTTAACCAGCAGGCGCAGGTAGGCCATTACATCCTTGACCTCCATATAGGAGAAGAAGGAGGTACTGCCGGTCAGTACGTAGGGAATGTTTTGGCTACGAAGGATCTTTTCAAACAGCCGGGCCTGATGGTTGCCCCGATAAAGGATGGCGTAATCACGATAATCACTATTATAACGAAAACGGTTGGCGGTGATCTCCGAGCCCACCCGTTCAGCCTCATGCTCCTCGTTGCGTACCTCGATCACGCGCAACGGATCGCCGTAGCCCTTGTCACTCCACAGCTTCTTCTCAAACACGTGCGGGTTATTATCGATCAGGGTGTTGGCGGCCTTCAGGATACGCCCCATCGAGCGGTAGTTTTGCTCCAGCTTGATCACCTTGAGATTGGTGAAATCCTCATTCAGCAGGGCCAGGTTTTGTGGATTAGCACCACGCCAGGCATAGATGGATTGATCGTCATCGCCCACCACCGTGAGCATGCCACGACTGCCTACCAGCAGGCGCACCAGTTCATACTGACTGGTATTGGTATCCTGGTACTCATCCACCAGCAGGTAACGAATGCGGTTTTGCCACTGCTGAAGAATATCGGGACGGGCACGAAACAGGTGTACCGGCAACAAGATCAGATCATCGAAGTCCACCGCGTTATAGGTCTTCAGATGACGCGTATATTGTGCGTAGATCTGCATCGCCATCCGATCCGCTGCCTCGGCGTCCTCGCCTATGGCCTCCAGTGCCTGCTCAGGGGCGATTAGATCATTCTTCCAGCTGGAGATGCGCCACTGGAAGTTTTCTGCCATCTCCAGGCCACCGCCAAAATCATTACGCAATAGTTCTTTGATCAACGCCAGTGAATCGCCGGCATCAAAGATGCTAAAGCCCGGATTGTAGCCCAGCGCCTGCAACTCCTGGCGAATGATATTCAGTCCCATGGTATGAAAGGTCGAGACCTTCAAACCCTTGGCCTCTTTACCTGAGACCACCCCGGCCACGCGCTCCTTCATTTCGCGCGCCGCCTTATTGGTAAAGGTCACCGCGGCGATATGGCGCGCCTGGATACCGCATTCTTTAATCAGATAGGCAATCTTGGTGGTAATAACCCGGGTCTTACCGGAGCCAGCCCCAGCCAGCACCAATAGCGGGCCATCGATGTATTTCACCGCCTCTTTCTGGCGAGGATTAAGGCCCTGAGTCAGGCCCGTGGATACGTTTGGGGGTGTGGCAAAAGAATGTTCGCTCATGCCCGCTATTATACCAGCCGGCATTCACTCACGATATATCTCACCCTCTCACGGCCGGCCGTCGCAAGTGGAACAAAATGTAGCAAGTTTGTAAAAAATCGGCCGTGGAGTACTCATCGCTCATCATTCGACTCGGCAGTAGGCCACTTTACCATCAGTAATAAAGGGGGTTGTGTGGTCA
The DNA here is from genome assembly GCA_014762485.1 of Gammaproteobacteria bacterium. Taxonomy (GTDB): domain Bacteria; phylum Pseudomonadota; class Gammaproteobacteria; order Thiohalospirales; family Thiohalospiraceae; genus JABURT01. The sequence goes on from JABURU010000078.1 coordinate 2,778, forward strand.
ACGATGGCATCAATCCTGCTGTCGACAATACCGAAGAGTCGTACAACACCTTCGAGGTCAACTTTACCCGACCTCCTCTATAATCTCTACACACTCAATGAGAAAACACACCGCCACCCTCGGGTGGCGGTTTTTTTCGTCTCGCAACACGGATTCTTTATGATACCTGGCTGATAGTTACGAAAATTGTCGCCATCATCGCTAAACTAGCACCTATCTGGACGGCATAATTCATATAATGAAACGCTTTTGTATTCCGATTTCACAGCCCGGCCCAGAATACGTTACAATGTGCCGTCTAGCCGAATTTATACCGAATTCTGTTTGAAATGACTGGCGCCCTTTGGCGCAAGTGGACGGCTTATTTGTTTAAACGCCGCCCCAAACGATGAGGAAACGGCATGACCCAGTTTTCCAACCTGAAAACGGTCGAGTCTTTCGACGATGCCATTGAGTACCGCGTTTATACCGAGCGCGACTTCGACAAAATCGAACAACTGCAAGCGCTGCCTGATGATCTGCGCTTTGAAATGCGTGCCGTTGCTAACGTGCTGCCATTTCGTGTTAACC
>JABURU010000336.1 GCA_014762485.1 Gammaproteobacteria bacterium
AAATTCATCAGGGCCATGACCGTGGTAAAGATCAGTGAAAATATCACAAAGCGCATATTTCAGTCCCTGGTTGTCTGCGGCATCAAAACTATTTACCATAAATCATCGGATATCAACATATATGTGACCTATGGAAACCATACAGAACAAGCTCACCGACTCACTTGAGATGATTGTCTCGATGACGGACCAGGCAGATTCCGCCTCTTTGGCAGAACAATTCGTCGTCCATATCAGTAAAATATTTGCACCGAAGTCCATAATATTAATATCAAAATCTGATGATGTGCCAATGAAACAAATGGCGCTGACGGAAAAAAACATTCTCCAGCTGGCCAAAGAGATCCAGATCATCGAAAAAGATGCATCTATTGAGGCCATTCCCGCTGAGCTACAGGCAAAACCCATTGTAAATATTCAAGACAAGGTGCAATGGCTGCAGCTGCCTATCAATAGTAGTAGTGGGGTTATCGGTTTTTTACAGGTTGCCGGCAGTCACCCTGGCGAAAATATTGAGCTAGCAGAAGCCATCATCCGTACCTTCGTAAATATGACCATCCTGCTAGATAAAAAATAAACTAGCCCCAATACACTTGCCTACCCCTCTCCTTGTAAAAATACCCGTTTGCTCCGGTTCACCCGGTGTGATGCCATGTTGCACCTAAGCTCATTAATTTACTTGCGGCTATTAATGCGATGGTATCCTTGATAACAAATGTCGCATACATGATGTTATATAGCTATTTCGTAATAGCTAAACAGGCTCAGATCTTACGAGCAGATAGTAAGATATTTCTTGGTGTGAGTGATGAAAGACAGAATGTTGCCAGCCGTATAGCATACCCGTGTGTTTGTAAAAACCGGGCCATATCCAGTACCAGCCATAACTCCATAGGCCGCCTAATAGCATGACGTAATAATGACAGTCTCATCACCTCACTCTGCCGTGACCAGCCTGCCTGCTCAAAGTGACACCAGTCTATGGTAGCTGGTAACTCCATCGCTTCACGTTTAGCCAGCTTTAAGCAAAAATCATGAAAGCCATTTTTCAACCAGGCTTTATCGATCGGACGCAACGATTGATATTCTTGCTCACCCAGTATCTCTTTTCGTAGTAGGTTGAAACCCAGCTTCCACGCCATCTCGATGTCACGCTGTTTGACTTCACGGCCACTGGAAGTCACCGTTTCGGTTACCGACAAGCGCAAATCATCACGTCCCAGCGTTAACCCTGCATCGGCTGAGAAAGGTTGATAGTTTTCCTCGGCCCCAAGGTGATAACAGCATGGTGCGATATCTAGGGCGGTCACATTTTCAGCGATGGATTTGCGAATCAGTTGCCGGTGTAACTCACCGCAGGCATGTAGCGCAATAGCATGATTACTGTTTAGTTTCGGTACCTCTTTTGATAAGACATCAACCCGCTGGAAAACCTGTTGCACATTTGCACGCTTTGCCAGGCGCTGACCGTCATCACACAGAGCCTGGTTGATCTCCAGGGTCATAACCGACACATCCCAGTGTGCACCAATTACCCGGCCTAAATGCCCTTTTCCCCCGCACCACTCCATTACGGATTGTTGCGTATTTTCTAGTGCGGAGACGAACCGGGTAATTTGTTGCCATTTACGACCAGGGATGGCCCAGTCCAGATGCTTATTGTCTATCCTGATCGGCTGTTCGAGATAATGAAGCTGAGTAAGCCGGTTTACTGCTCCAAACTCTTCAATCCAGTTTGATAGCCAGCGACACAAAGCAACATCGTCTTGCCGAAGCGCGTGGTGCTGAGCATCGGTTAATGATAATAATGCGGCCGTCATAGCCGGATGCGATTCACACCACTCTGGCCGTTCCTGCTTATAGGGTTGTGGCCGCCATAAGGGGGAGAGTTTAATCAGAACCGCTTCCAGATCCGTAAACCATTGATCCAGTTCATCTATTGTATATGTTTTCAGTGTGGAGACAGGCATAAGGAAATTATAAGATAAACTCGTAGCGGACCCTATACCGGTATGTCATGTTGGTGTTACTTTTGCTGCGAGGGCCAATAATATTGGCCCAGCGACAAGGCTACATCAGCTCTCGTCCAGCCATGGTCTCTTTTCACCGATCATGTCATATACCTGTTTTAATAGTGCCTCTTCAGTACCATTCACCGCCTCCCAGCGTTGGCGACCACCACCATGAATCGGAAAAAGCGTCTCAGGAGCACCAGCCCCGGGCACGGTATCATGATGATGCTGGCAAAGTGGCAGTTGCTTGGCATGACACCATGGTTTGGTTCGACCATCCACATGATGCAACGAGATATAACGCTGATGCTCCTCTGCTTGCATCGCCGAGGTATACCAGCCCTGGTTTAAACAACAGATACAGCCTATCGCGGCTATTTTTGATTCCAGGAGTTTCTCTTCTGCGGTTCTCGAACGCCCCTTCATTCCTTTGCTTTTGAGTGGCGTTTTATTACTTAGCTTCGATGCCTGGCGTTTTGGTTTGGCTGTCCCAGTTTTTTGTTTTTCCAGCGCTTTAACCCGGTATCGCTCCTGTGCTTCCATCACCTTGGCAAACTGTTTTTCTCTATATGCGGGATCCTGTTGTTTTAATTTTTGTTTTTCATACGCCTGCTGACTGGCAGCAACGGCTTTCTCCTGCTGTTGCTTGAGATACTCGGGATCCTGAAGCTTCTCTTGCTGGCGCTCACGCTGACGCTGTTGCGCGGCCCTGGCTTTCGCCAGGCGCTCTTGATAACTTTTCTTCGACTTGATAGCGGCATTCCCTACTGCGTACGTACAGGCCAGCTATCTGCCCATGTACGTGACTGGAAAAAACCAATTATACCGAATGAAAGGTAAATTATTTAGTAGGGGGGGAATAATAACTGGCTATGAGAGACAGCTATCCAGCATGATTTTTATGCGTTCGGCGGCACGGGCTTCATGCACCTCATTTAATTTATCAGCAATCAATTTATCATTTGTGACCAGTGCGCTAAATACCTCGTAGCCGATCTCCCATAACGTCACATTACCTTTGGCCCTGGCCGTCGCATTACGAACCGTTTTTCCCAGTAGTGCCATTTCACCAACAAATGATCCCTTCGCCAGGGTTGCCAGGTTGTGAGATACTCCCTGTTCATCGATTGATATCGAAACAAACCCATCTGCTACCACATACATGCAATGAGCTGCTTCACCCTGGTGGAATATAATTTCCTGATCAACAAAGCCTCTGGTGATCGAAATACTTTCCAACAGGCTTAAATCTTCGCTGCTTAAAGTTTCAATTAAACTTTCATTACTAGCATTCATGTATCAGCAACCGGTATTCCACGCTCTAGC
>JABURU010000351.1 GCA_014762485.1 Gammaproteobacteria bacterium
CTTTAGTGCGGCTTCATTCAAGTCCATTTCCGTTATCTTATTAATTATTATGATAATAATAGTATTATTGATATAAATACCGGATAAACTGTAAACAATTCGTGAATTGAAAAGTATTAAAAAGGCTTAAACGAAAAGCTAAAAAAGCCCCAGACAAAGCCACTTAGACCAAGTAAAAAAGCGTATAAATCCAGGTAACGAAAATAAAATTTATTTGAAATCGTCACTCGCTTCTCAGGCTCGCCTATCTCAGCGGGCCTGATGCGCTCGATCCAGCCATAGCGACCTTCATCAATGAATACCTTATTCCAGGTGATACCATCATCCTTTACCACATCGGCAAGCAATAATAACTGGTTCTTACTCACCTTCAGCAAGGTTTCACTGGAAATGGATAATGTGGAATATACCGATACGTCATCTTCCAATACCTCAACAAACAGGTGTGTCGATTCATACAACACAGCATCACGTTGATAAACCCATTCTGCCGGAAAATTGGATAAGCTATATATGCTGATTTGAAAGGCCACCAGAAAGCCAAAAAAGCCTTTGGTAAAACGAAATAAATATAATGGCAGTGTACGTAAATATCGAATCGCGACTGCCAATACCAACCCTGTACCTATGACAGATAATGCAATATCGGGATGTTCGTGCAGAATTTGTTTGGCGCTGTAATTTAAAAAACCAACATTTTTATTATCGGTAATCAAATAGCGCACATAATCATTAAATAGTGTATAAATCACCAGCAGGGTCGACAGACTATATAATAAAAACTCCCAGCGTTGCCTGGCTAATACTGGAATAATAGAATCAAAGTTAATATCCGCTACCAGTGATGGAAACACATCCCATTCACATCGATACACCAGGATTCGTTGACTCTTGCCCTTAGGGGTAAATTTCTTTCCCTTTAGTAATTTAAATGTCACTTTATCCAGCTTTTCAGCGACGGTATCACTCACCAGGATCTCACCTGCCTGCGCCAGGTTTTCTACACGTGAAGCAATGTTTACCGCGTCGCCAAAAATGTCATCCTTTTCCACCAGCGTCGGCCCGCTATGTATCCCGATACGGATATTAAAGTTGAACTCTTTAATATTTTTATTCAGCGAATGGACGGCCTGCTGCATCCCAATTGCGGCATGCACTGCATCTTCTGGCGCTTTAAACGTCGCCATAATCGAATCGCCGATGGTCTTGACTACTCGGCCATGGTATTTCTTGATCACGGCAAATAGCAGGCGGTTATGCCTGTCTACCAGGATACGGGCACGAATATCCCCTTGCTTCTCCCATATGCCGGTGGAATCAACAATATCAGTAAAGAGGATCGTAATATCTCTTTTCGAACGGACTATGCGCTGTGTCAGACCTGTTTTCATTATGAGACTGGTACTACCGACTCCTGCGGTGGTGTCGTTAAATAATTAGCTATCGTAATATCACGACTTTATCGTCATTATTTTCCACTAATATTTTACTTTACGAAATATATCAAATAATTCCCCTCTCCTATCTGTAATATAATCGAACACAACTTTTCTATTATCCGAACAGGTTACCGAGTATTACCATGTCACTATCTACTGCCGTTGTTGTATTAACCCCTGAAGAAGCGAAAGAACTTATTGGTCGTGCGGTAGCTCGCCTGCCTCAAGTGGTAAAAGCAAAAGAGTCCGGCCGCATGGTCATTACCGGTGGTACCACTTGCCGTTACATCGCCAAGGACTTATTGGACGAAGATCCTGGCCGTGACAGTTTCGCCGTAGGCTGGATCCGTGAAGGTGAGATGGGTGAAACCCCGGCCGAAGGACGTGGCCCAGGTCCTATTTTCTTTGATGAAGGTGATATGCAGCGTGGCTGGCCAGGTCCGATCCTGGAGAAGTTTGAAGCGGGCGATATCTATATCAAAGGCGGCAACGCCATCGATCCAGAGGGGAATGTCGGTATTTTGATGGCCTCACCGGTGGGTGGCACCATAGGCGCCGCACTCTCTATCCTCTACGCACGCGGAGCAGAACTGGTCATCCCTATTTCCCTGCAAAAACTGATTCCCTCTATTCCTGCTATTGGTGGCCTGCTAGGACATGGCAAGGTAGACAGGGTAATGGGGACTCCTGTTGGTTACATGCCTATTATGGCCGAGTACGCCACCATCGTGACCGAAATTGAGGCCATGGAATATCTCTATGATCTGGAGGCCACAATGATTGCCTCTGGCGGTATAGACGACTGTACCGGCGCTATCTCCTTACATGTCGACGGCCCAACAGATGGCATCGACCAGCTATTCAACGATATTCAGGCAATGCGCTAAACTCAAAAGGCTGTCTCTCTGGAGACAGCCTTTTTTCTTGTCCGCAACACAATAGCAACAACAGTGAGTCACTGATATGAATTACCTACAGGCCCTGTTGCCCACATTTCTGCTGATCTTCACCGGCCTCGCATTAAGGCATCAACAATGGGTAAAAACGCCTGCATGGAAACGTATCGAGTCTCTCACCTATTTCGTCCTGTTACCATTATTGCTATTCAGCGGCCTGGCCAGAGCCAACTTTCAGGCACTGGAAAACACCTCTCAGTTAGCACTGGCAATATTTTTTGCCATCTGTCTGATGGGGCTGTTTCTGTTGCTCATTCGTCCCCTCTGCCGCGTAGACGGTCCGGCATTTAGTTCTGTTTACCAGGGCTCGATACGGCCGAATATCTATATCGCGATTAGTGTTGCCACCAGCCTCTATGGTGAGCAGGGAGTTATCTTGGCCTCCCTGATCATTGCCGTTATGCTGCCTCTGGGAAACGTGTTGAGTGTATTGGTGCTGGGTTATTTTGCCGACGAGGATCGTAGCATTGGTAAAACCCTACGGGCCCTGGTGACCAATCCTATTATTATCGCCTGTGCACTGGGTATGGGTTTCAATCTGGCCGCTATCCCGCTCTCATCTACCTTGCTGGATGGCTTTGCCTATCTAGGTCAGGCCGCCCTGCCACTTGGTTTGATGGCAGTTGGGGCCGGATTAAAATTAAACACAGGTGACCAGTGGCACCACTACACCGTGATGTTCACCAGTGGCTTTAAATTACTGCTATTCCCATCAATAACCGCGCTGGTATGTTACTCTATGGGATTGCAAGCAACTGCGACAACCGTTGCCGTCTTATTTACGGCCGTACCCTGCTCGGCTTCAGCCTATGTCCTGTCAGGGCAAATGGGGGGGCATCAGCCGTTAATGTCGTTGATCATCAGCACACAAACCATGCTGGCGGTATTCAGCCTGCCTTTTATCTTATGGTTCGCTTC
>JABURU010000077.1 GCA_014762485.1 Gammaproteobacteria bacterium
GTAACCCTGGCCTAGACCGGTCAGTATGGTTTCACCCGGGAACCAGCGAATATTGTAGACTGTGTTCTTCCACTCCCGGTTGGGCATTAGGCCGGGCATTTCGCCCAGGATATCGACACCGGTCTTTTGGCCAAAACCAAAACGTGACATAAATGAAGAAAGATCATCTATCCCCATGTTGTAGGCCAGGTCATAGAAGTAGACGTCACACGACTCGGCGATGGCCTTGCTCAGGCTGGTAACACCATGGCCTTCACGCTTCCAGTCACGATAGCGGCGTTTGTCCTCACCTTCAGACAGATACCAGCCTGGACAGAACAAGCTGGTATTTTTATCGATATGTTTATGCTCCATGCCGGCCAGACCGACGAATGGCTTTACCGTAGAGCCGGGGGGATATTGTCCTTTAATGGCCCGGTTGAGGAAGGGGCGGTTGGGAGAGTCGCTTAAGGCCCGGTAGGCTTCTTCATTAATGCCGTTAATAAACAGGTTGGGATCGTATGTAGGCATACTGACCATGGCCAGCACCCCACCGGTTTGGGGATCTATGGCTACCAGTGCGCCATTCTCTTCTCCAAACGCCTTCTCGGCGGCCTTTTGTAGCTGGCTGTCGATGTTCAGGTAGAGGTTATTGCCGGTTTTGGGTGAGGTTCGATTCAGCACCCGTAAGGTACGGCCCTGGGCATTGGCCTCGATCTCTTCGTATCCGACGGTACCATGCAGGCTCTTTTCATAGGTACGCTCAATTCCCAGCTTGCCTGTATGGGTACTGCCACGATAATTCGTGACATCCAGGCGTTGTAAATCGCTTTCACTCATTCGACCTACATAGCCCAGGGCATGAACTCCTAAAGGGCCTTGTGGGTAATGCCGAGTCAGGCGAGCGGCAATCTCTACCCCTTCAAACTGATGACGGTTTACAGCCATCTTCGCTACCTCCTCTTCGGATAAGCGGTAGCGTAAGGTGACATTTTTAAACTGTTTGCTCTTCTTCTGCTCTTTTTTAAACCGCTTGATATCCCTTTGGCTAATGGATACTAGTTTGCTAAGCTGGCTGATGGTTTGATCCAGATCTTGAATATGTTCTGGAATTAACTCAAGGCTAAACGTGGGCAGGTTTTCGGCTAATACTACGCCATTACGATCATAGATAAGCCCGCGTATAGGCGGGATGGATACCAGGTTTACCCGGTTTTTCTGCGACAGCGTGGAATAGTGTTCGTGGCTAATGACTTGCAGGTATATTAAGCGAGCCAACAGGCCGAGCGTTAGCAAGGTGATCAGAATGATGGCAATGACCGCACGGCTGGTAAAAATATGGCTTTCGCGGAAGTGGTCGCGGATAGTGGCGTGTACGGACATAATGCTGGCTTAGTTGATCCGGTACTGACGACGAACGCCGCCTCAGACAACGAATATCATTGGCCCGAACAGCATTCTGTTCAGGGATGACATCCAGTAACGCCAGGTTTCCAGGTGATAACAGCTTCTGCCGCGTACCCAGCAGAACAGCCTTTTCAAACGGGGAAAAAACATCAAGATGCTTAATGTTTGCTGGCCCAGTGGGTAGACACGAATGCGCTGGTGTAGCTGTAGGGTTAAAAACGCCAACAGGCTCAGTGCCAGAGCATTTTGGCCTAGCAGTGCACCACTGGCCACATCCAGAAACAGTCCTATGATCCAGCCGCTAGCGACCCCAATGCGTTGTGGCAAGGCCATTACCCAATAGATCACTACCATCGGTACCCACGCCGGTCGAAATGCCTCTAGCACTTCTGGGATGGGAATAATGGTCAATATCAGGGCGACAATCAGGCTGGCTATGATGGCCAGGGTGCCGTGAGCCGTATTCTCACTCATGGTTGTTTACTCTCCCCGATAACGGCCTCATGTTGCTTGATTTTGGCGGCAGGTTTTACCATCAATATTTCCCGGCTGCGATCCATTTGCGCCGCTGGTTTCGCGGTAACGCGGGCGTATGGTTCATTTTGATCAATTTCAATGCTGGTTATGCGGGCCACTGGGTAGCCGGAGGGAAATTTTCCACCCAGGCCTGAGGTAATGAGCAGATCTCCAGTCTGGATATCGGCATTGTTCGGAATATAAGGGATATTCATTTCCTCAGAGGAGCCCGTGCCTACCGCGAGAGCCCGAAGCCCATTGCGGTTAACCTGGACGGGGACGGCATGACTGGGATCGGTGATCAGCATGACCTCACTGTTAAACAGGCCGGCATGAAGAATTTGTCCTAGTACGCCATCGGCATCCAGTATGGCCTGACCATTAAAGGCATCATGATTTGAGCCTTTGTTGATTATGACTTTGCGAGAAAATGGATCCAGATCTACCGACATAATTTCAGCAATGATCATGTCATCGCTTAATCGTTGAGCCGCCTGGGACAGCTGGCGTAAGCGTCTATTCTCTGCTTCCAGGGAAACCATTTTATGTAACTGCGCGCGCAGTAGTAGTTGCTGGGTTTGTAGCTTTTTTAACTCCTCTTCCAGCTCAGAGCGCGGGGTGACGGTCTCACTAACCCACTTAATCGGGGTGCGTGGCAGGTCGACAATAAGTTGTAATGGGTAGACCACCACGGATAAAGCGGCGCGTAATTTCTCCAGATGATTCTGCCTATGATCTAAGGTCATCAGGATGATGGATAGCAGTAGGAAAAATACCATTCGGGTGGTAGCTGAGGCTCCTTGTTCGAATAAGGATTTTATAGTTCTTCTCCGTCAACGAAAGGGGAAGCCACCGGGTATTTCATCCCCGGTGGCAGCGTGTTGTTTACTCTAGCGAGAATAATTCGCCTTCATACTCGTCGATCATTTCCAGTGCTTTACCGCCGCCGCGAGCAACGCAGGTTAGTGGGTCTTCCGCGACGATCACCGGAAGCCCGGTTTCCTCCATGAGCAGTCGATCCAGATCGCGTAATAGGGCACCGCCGCCGGTTAACACCATGCCACGCTCGGCAATATCCGCGCCCAGCTCTGGTGGAGTTTGCTCCAGCGCCGTTTTGACGGATTCTACAATGCCAGAGAGAGGCTCTTGCAGTGCTTCAAGGATTTCATTGCTGTTTAGCTTGATGGCGCGCGGCACACCTTCCGCCAGATTTCGGCCACGTACCTCTACATCCTTGATATCGCTGCTGGGGTAGGCGGTACCAATTTCCTGCTTGATGCGTTCAGCGGTAGCTTCACCGATCAGGCTGCCATATTTGCGACGCACATAGTTGATGATAGCTTCATCAAAGCGGTCACCACCAATACGGACAGAAGCCGAATAAAC
>JABURU010000155.1 GCA_014762485.1 Gammaproteobacteria bacterium
GCTCATCATCAATACCCTGATATCGGGGTATTTCTCTCGCACATCCTTTAATAAAGACAAGCCACTCTCACCTGGCATCATGATATCCAGCATCAATACATCCGGGCTGTGAGATTCCAGCAAAGTGCGCGCCTCGGCCGCGCTTTCAGCCGTTGCCAGCACATTTAGTCCTATCTCCATTAGCATATTCTTCATTGCCTCGGTGATAAGCACATCATCATCCACCACTATTATCTTTTTAGCCTGAGTCACACCCACCCCTCGCTCTCATTCGTTGTTATAGTTATAACAGTAATTGAAACCGAAAAAAGCGCCAGATTTTTAACAATTTGTAGCAAAATCATATGCAAACGCTCATTACTACCCTTGGCGGGCTGGGACTTTTCCTCCTCGGCATGGTCATTATGACCGATAGCCTACGTACTTTGGCCGGAGGCCACCTGCGCGGCTACCTGTTGCGCTTCACTCACAGCCCACTGAGTGGTGCCATTACAGGGGCCGCGTCGACGGCCCTGTTACAGTCATCCAGTGCCACTACGGTCACCGCGGTTGGTCTGGTCGCCTCGGGCATGCTTCGCTTTCGCGAGGCACTGGGCATCATCTTTGGCGCCAATATTGGGACCACCATCACCGGCTGGCTGGTGGTACTGCTGGGGTTTAAGTTACAACTAGGTGAGCTGGCACTACCGATCATTCTCTGCGGCACACTTTTACGCTTATTTGGCCGCCATCAATTCAGCATGTTGGGGATATTCCTCGCCGGCTTTGGCCTGATCTTTCTCGGCATCACCTATCTACAAGCTGGCATGAGTGGCCTTGATCATAAAATCCAACTGTTTACAGCAATGGATGAAGGCTGGTTCAGCCTGCTTAAACTGGCCGGTCTCGGTATCCTGTTCACGATCATCACTCAATCCTCCAGTGCCGGCGTGGCCGCCACCCTGACCGCACTGTATGCCGGGGCCATCCCCTTTTCTCATGCCGCCGCCCTGATTATCGGCATGGATGTCGGTACCACGGTGACCGCGGCACTGGCGGCCATCGGCGGCTCGATAAACAGCCGGCGTACAGGCCTGTCTCATGTCATTTACAACCTGCTTACCGGCATCATGGCTTTATTATTAATTTGGCCATTTATCTGGATGTGGCAAGGACTATTCAGCGAAAACACTATTCTATATCCGGAAATCGCCTTGGTAGCCTTTCACAGCCTGTTTAATACCCTTGGTGTCATTTTGGTGCTGCCATTCACCCAGGCATTTGCCAGGCTGATCATTCGGCTCCTGCCCGATCAACAAAGTAGTTTCCTGCAAGGGCTGGATACAGGCCTGTTAAGTGAGCCTGACATTGCCATCACCTCGGCCCACCGTGTTATCCAGCAGCAGTTTTTGCGCCAACTAAGCACAGCACAGCAGTTATTGACCCATGTACATAACGAAACCGGCCACAGGAGGATGACGGATGAGCTAACAGAGATCCAGCTCTACCTGGATAAGATACACCTGGAAAAACACGAAGGACCGCAGTGGCAACAACTCTATGCCCTGGTGCACACACTGGATCACTTGCAGCGACTGGAGCGCCGATTACAGGAACAGGAGCGGATCCGTGGCCTGAGTCACCGCGACGAGCTTTCTCACCTGGCCAAGCAGATGCAGCCTCTCTTCTCCCGACTAATCGAACTGTTTCAACGCGAAGAGATTCAGTCTGCCGATGAGCATGCACAGCGGCTAGCGAGAAATATCCGCCACGCAGCGGATCAAACCCGGGATGACATCCTGGCACTGGTGGCCAGTGATAAGATCAACGTACCGGTGGCAACCGGCTATCTGGAATCATTACGCTGGCTGGAGCGCACGACAACACACATCGCACGTATCAGCCACTATCTGGCAGCGACGACCGACTAGTCCAGCGAACGGGTTAGCCAGATACCTACAGGCTCTTTCTTCGGTGGAAGGTTTTCTGAAAACATATATAGTAGACCATCACCCGCCTGCCACATCACCATACCACCCTCACTTTGTGCACTATTATCTGCGACTCTAGGCATCCCCAGCGCATTCACCGTCTGTTGATAGAGGAACTGGTGATAGATGCGTTGATAGCCAAAACGCATCGCACTTAAGCGATCGGCAACAAAAAATGCCGACAGGTAACGAGCAGGCGCACCATTTATCGAGGCAATCTTTGCATGACAGATACTGTCGCCAAAATCGGTGCGCTGGCGTGCGCATTGAAACTCCAGCTCAGGCATACCCTGTTTCAGGCTTTGCATGCTGACCCTGGAAGAAAGATTCTTATAATTTAGCTGAACCTCGGGCGCACCACCTAGCTTCAGGAACAGGGTGTCAGCAAAACGCTGACCATCATCAGTGATGATCACCCACGCCAATGGACCGGCGACCAGGGTGATAAGGAGAAAGCGCATATATAATTGGTTCAGAGACATTGCGTTGCCTTTTCATATTACGAATAATGAGCCATGGTTAAATTATACCCTATGTCAGCTGGCAATAGCCTGTAAATAGCGCGCAAACCGCAGATTATTTATGTCTAACAAACAGATCAGCCGCGAGTTTCTTTATCTCACCTTGGGAGTCAGTTTACTGCTGACGCCACTGCTGCTGGCTCAACATAGCTTATTGATCGAAAAATCACTGACGCTGTTATATGTCTGGATGCCGGGACTAATTTCGTTATGGTTAATCAAGTTGCGTCATCGGCAGTCCCTGGCCCGTTACGGTGTACGCTTTCAGCCGAAAGGTAACTGGCTTTGGGCGCTTATAATACCCACGATACACATCATACTAACCTTACTGTTGGTGCTGGGTATGAAATGGGATCAGACCAATCCACAGATTGCTGAACAATCCCTGTTACCTATTTTTCTACACATCCTGACTCTTAGCGTCACGGTCAATGCGTTACTGGCTTTTGGTGAAGAACTGGGCTGGCGAGGCGTGCTATTCTCCGGCTTGCGTCGGTTAGGATTCTGGCGTTGCCACCTGACTATTGGTGTCATTTGGGGGATATGGCATATCCCGCTGATGCTTGCTGCCAATCTATATCCTGATAACCAAGCGGCAGGCTTTATGCTGTTTTTCCTTGCGACACTACTGCTCTCTCCGATCATAGGCTGGGTGCGTGAACAGGGACAGAGCGTGATTGCATCCACCCTGTTTCATGGCATGTTTAATGCCCTGACCCATCTGCCAATTATATTGCTATGGCAGGCAGATGCTATGTATTCCAGCCCTTTAGGATTGGCTGGTGTAATT
>JABURU010000076.1 GCA_014762485.1 Gammaproteobacteria bacterium
GATGAAAGAGTGCTGCCCCATTAACGCGGTGGAGTATTTCGTCTCTTACTACGACTACTAGCAGCCAGAGGCCTATGTGCCTTCGACGGATACCTTTATCGAAAAGTATGCGTCGATAAACGATCACATCGAGCAGATGCGCCTGTCGGCCACCAAGGCGATACTGGAGCGCAAGGACTGCATCATCGTCGCCACCGTGTCGGCCATCTATGGCCTGGGTGATCCACAGTCCTATATGAGCATGATGCTGCACGTAGTGCGTGGCGATACGATGGACCAGCGTTCAATCTTGCGTCGCCTGGCGGAGATTCAATATACCCGCAACGACGTGGAGTTACATCGCGGCACCTATCGGGTACGAGGCGAGGTGATCGATATCTACCCGGCGGAATCGGATAGCGAGGCGGTGCGCATTGAGATGTTCGATGATGAGGTGGAGCAGCTTTCCTATTTTGATCCCCTGACCGGTGAAGTCTTGCGCAAGGTGCCGCGCCTGACCATCTACCCGAAGACCCATTATGTTACCCCGCGCGAGACCATCCTTGGTGCCATCGATTCTATTAAAGAAGAGTTGAAGGAGCGGCTGGAGCATTTTCGCGACAATAACAAACTGGTGGAAGCGCAACGGCTGGAAGAGCGGGTACGCTATGATATCGAGATGATGACGGAGCTGGGTTACTGCTCCGGCATCGAAAACTACTCACGTTATCTCTCCGGCCGTAAGCCCGGAGAGCCGCCCCCAACACTAATGGATTACCTGCCTCCTGAGTCGTTGATAGTCATAGATGAGTCCCACGTCACCATCCCGCAGGTGGGAGGGATGTATAAGGGTGATCGCTCGCGTAAGGAAAACCTGGTGGGTTATGGTTTCCGTCTACCCTCGGCGCTGGATAACCGGCCTTTGAAGTTTGATGAATTCGAACGCCTGATGCCGCAGGCGATCTTTGTCTCCGCCACACCTGGCAAGTACGAGGCCGAGCATGCTGATAGTGTGGCTGAACAGGTGGTGCGCCCAACGGGGTTAATCGACCCTATCGTGGAGGTGCGTCCGGCAACCACCCAGGTGGATGATCTGTTATCCGAGATCAGCAAAACCGTGGCCCTCGAAGAGCGTGTACTGGTGACAACACTGACCAAACGCATGGCCGAGGATTTGACTGACTATTTGAGCGAGCACGGCATTCGTGTGCGCTATATGCACTCGGATATCGATACCGTTGAGCGGGTGGAGATCATTCGTGACTTGCGATTGGGTGAGTTCGATGTCCTGGTGGGCATTAACCTGTTACGAGAAGGTCTCGATATGCCAGAGGTTTCGCTGGTAACCATTCTGGATGCCGACAAGGAAGGTTTCCTGCGCTCAGATCGCTCCCTGATCCAGACCATCGGTCGAGCGGCGCGTAACGCTAATGGTCGAGCCATCCTCTATGCCGATAAAATCACCGGTTCGATGGAAAGGGCGATGGAGGAGACCGAGCGTCGACGCCAAAAGCAGATCGAGCACAATGAGGCCCATGGTATTACCCCGCAGACGGTGAAAAAGAAGGTCAGCGACATCATGGAAGGCGCCTATCCCGGCGTACCCGGAAGCGCGAAGAAGTTTGCCAGGGTGGCCGATGATATCGTCGAGTATAACGCGATGACACCTAAACAGCTGGCGAAAAAGCTCGATGAGATGGAAAAGCAGATGTACGACTGCGCGCAGAATATGGAGTTTGAGGAAGCCGCCAGGATTCGAGATGAAATCAAGCATATTCGTGAATCGGTATTGAAAGAGTCGGCATAATTTTAAACTCTTGCTTTAGAGAGACTCCTTTGGTATCTTGCACGCCTCTTTCGGGAGGCGCGTAGCTCAGTTGGTTAGAGCACCACCTTGACATGGTGGGGGTCGTTGGTTCGAATCCAATCGCGCCTACCAAATTTAGTTCCTAATTTCCCTTTCCATCGAAAATTAGACGCTTCTAGTTTAATTTTTTGGTTGCCTTTATTAGCAGTACCCCCTCTAGATATTTTTCCAGCGAGCATTCAATAGGCGAAAAGTGCGAAGTCGTTCACTGTTTTTATAGGACATAGCCGCTTTATCTGTTTACACTAACGATTGTTAACAAAATGTGTCGCCTCTGTCATCGCGGTGAGACTGGATAAACTGGTATGCGCTTCCCTTATATAGCCCAGGCTTTAGGTATTAGCATGGTCCTGATTGTATCGGGGTGTACGGTTGCGCCTGGGTTAAAGTCTCCAGAGTCGGTCGCGGTGAAAAAGGTTCTGGTCGATTCGACAGGCCAAAAGCAAATCTCTGTTTCGCCATTAAAAGACGCCATCAGATTAAATGGGAGTGCCGAAGCTTCCGATTTGCCTGAGCTACTCACCAGCACACAAGCCATTACACAGTACAAAATTGATAGCCGTGATGTGCTCTCTATTCTGGTCTGGAACCACCCTCAATTAATGAAAGGCCTTGCCTCGGTTTCGGAAAGTGGGATTAGTACCGGTATTACGGTTCAGGAAGATGGCTATATTTATTTTCCCTATGCAGGTCGAGTATATGTTGCCGGTAAGACGATAGAACAAGTCCGGAAAATCATTACCGCCAAACTGTCCAAGTTCATAAAAACACCTCAGGTGAGTGTTGCAGTCGCGCGTTACGCCAGCAAGCGGGTATACGTGCTGGGTGAAGTGGAAAATCCAAAAATGATTGCGCTGTCCGCTTATCCCCTGACGATGCTAGAGGCGATTGCCCTGGCCGGAGGGTTAAAGGAAACTGCTTCTACTCAAACCGCTTATCTTTTACGACAGGGAAAACGGCATAGCTTGCCTCTGAATGCATTATTAAATAGTGGCCGTGTGGAATTTAACATCAACCTGCAAGAGGGCGATGTCTTACATATACCGGATAACGTGAATGAAAAAGTTTTTGTTCTGGGCTCGGTGCAAAAACCTATGGCATACCGGCTGGCAGGAGGCCGCGTCTCACTGAGTGAGGTTCTTGCTGAAAGTGGTGGTCTTGACCCTCTGCGCTCTGATGCCTCTAAGGTTTATGTGATACGGGGAAATATCAATAAGCCCGAGATATATCATCTGGATTTGGAGTCGGCTGATGCCCTGTTGTTGGGGGAGCAGTTCCTGTTGCAGTCTCGTGATGTGATTTATGTTGCTTCCAGCGGGATTAGCGACTGGAGTCGCGTATTAAACCTAATATTACCTAATATTCAGACGCTATTTTATCTAGATAGCCTAAACCGACGTTAGGACCGCGTTATGGATGAGCATAATAAGGAAC
>JABURU010000031.1 GCA_014762485.1 Gammaproteobacteria bacterium
TATAAGAGACAGACTAATGACAAAGCTGATGACACTAATCATGACAACCATCATTAACAAGTCAACTATCGCCAGTTGCGTGTGAAATATCAGATAAATAGAAAACGCGATCGGTACCAGTCCTCCGCCGACATTGAGTGCAATTACGGTGAAACCCAGAAAAGGAACAGGGCGGGGGTGCAACAGGCCAAAGGGCCGAAAAGGTATGACCTCTTTGTGTGCGGAGGCCTTAATTTTAAACAGGGGAAGATTTATCAGGCTACCCACTAGGCTAATCAGTAACAGCATAAAGGCAGACTCCATCGATAAGCCCAGCTTGTTAAATGCCAGCGTTAGGGCCCCTACCTGGATAAAACTCACCAGGAAGATCAGCAAGAGGATAAAAAAACTAAGCTGGCGGGGCGACATGTGGTTATTCATGATTTAGTAGCCTGCCTAGTTCTGCGGATAAGGTCTGTAGTAATGAAATCTTGTTGCTGCTGTGTACTACCGTATCACTGCTAATGATCTGTGTTATCCCTGCTGCATTTAGTTGCTTAATCGTCTCCTCCGTGAACAGGGCATGGGTGATGATGCAGTCAACCTGGCTGGCTCCTGACAGTTTGAGCTGTCCGCAGGCAACCATCATGGTATGGCCACTGCTGATGATATCGTCAACCATGACCACATGGCGTTGTTTAAAATTTATTGCCGGTAATTGTATTTCGACTTTGCGATCACCCCGCCGGGTCTTACTGGCGACGGCATATTGTAATCCCATAGGCGAGGCCAGGGAGGCCACCCATTGTTCCGATTCACTATCAGGGCCTAGCAGGATGATATCTTGCGGGTAGTGTGACTGGATAAAATCGCTTATTGCCTGGGTGGCATGCAAGGTGCTGGCATGTTTGACCGGGATGGCTTGCTCCAGGCTGGTGACACGGTGCAGGTGCGGATCGACCGTTATCAGTGCATCAAATAAATTGGCCAGCCAGTGTCCTATATGGCGTTGGCTGATAATTTGTCCCGGCGCAAAGCTTTTATCCTGACGCATATAACAGAGATAGGGGGCGACCAATATCTGTTGCTTTACACCCTGCTCCCGCAGATGCTCGCTAACTAAATACAGCTCGACCAGTTTGCTATTAGGGGCATTTAGGCTGCGATAGATAATAACGGTGTCAGGCAACTCGGGGGGTAACTGAATGAGACTCTCCCCATCGGGGAAGGTGTGTAGCTGAACCTCGGCACAAGGCAGTTGTAACTCTTCAGCCAGTGCCTGTGCCTGGGAGATGGACTCGGGAAAGCCGAGGAGCATGGTTAGATCTCCATATAGCGGCTGGAGACGTCAGACTCCGCCCCAATCTGGTAGCCACTGTCCTGAGTGGTAAGCCGCCTGGCAAACTGGTAGTCGGACTGGAACTGGGCATAAACTCGGTAGAGAGGGTCTCCCTGCTGTACCGGTTCGCCGAGTTTCCGGTAGAGATCGACACCGGCGCCTTTGTCCATTGGCGCCCCTGCCAGCCTGGCTATGCGTGCCAGCTGAAAGTTGTCGATGGCGGTCACGTAGCCATCGCTTTCGGCACAGACATCAAAATGTAATTCGCCCAATTGGTACTCGGTCTGTTGTGGGCCCTGGGCAGTAATAATCGCCCGCATCTTTTCCAGTGCTCGGCCTGAATCGAGAATGTCACGCGCCAGTGAATAGCCATAGCCACCCCGAACATCGGGATCAAACTCCAGCAGGCGGCCGGCCAGGCGCAGGGATTTCTGGCGTAAGTCTGCCGGCGCATTCGGATCATTTTCCAGTACCTGCATGACATCACGGGCTTCCAGTACCGGGCCGATGCCTTTGCCTACTGGTTGGCTGCCATCGGTGATGATGACTTCCAGGTGGATGCCAGAGCGATCACCGATATACTCGAACAGCTTTCTCAGCCGCAGCGCCTCACGCATATGACGTACTTTAGCGGTGGGGCCGACCGGAATATCGATCAATAAATGTGTCGAGCCGGCGGCCAGCTTTTTTGACAGAATGGAGGCGACCATCTGTCCTTGCGAGTCGATGCCCAGTGGTCGTTCTACCGAGATCAGGACATCATCCGCCGGAGCCAGCTTGGCCGTTCCACCCCAGGCCAGGCAGGCATGTTCCAGTTTGACGATGGTGTCCAGCTGCTCGGGCATCAGTTCCACCCTGGCCAGGACCTCCATGGTGTAGGAGGTGCCGGAGGGCGAGGTAATGGCTCGGCTCGATGTTTTGGGGATGGTCATACCATGGGCGGCCACGATCGGCACGACCAGCATTGAGGTGCGATTACCGGGAATGCCCCCGATACAGTGTTTATCCACAACCAGGGGCTCATGCCAGCTTAGACGCTCACCTGAGTCGGTCATCGCCTGGGTCAGGTGTAGAATCTCTTCCCGATCCAGCCCGGTTTCCCCGGAGGCGACCAAAAAGGCTGCTAGTTCCATTTTTGAATAACGGTTGTCGGTAATATCGCGAATAATGTGTTGAATATCTGCCTGTCGCAGGCGTTCGCCGGCGATCTTGCGCCGTACCGCATCCATCGAGGCTGGCAGCGCGGCCTGGGCTATGCTCACCAGGCAGCCTTCCTGCTGGGCAATTTGCTCAAAGGCCTGTTCAGATAGTCCTAGTTCACCCGGGGCGACAATACTGTCGTCATCCACGACGTTAAGCACGGCATAGATGGTGTGGTGATCGACGCTGACCTCGATCTTGGTCAGTGCCTGGAAGCCTTCCGCACGGTAGATATCGCAATCACGGTGCAGGTAGGCGACGTTCTCACGATAGGTATCAATCGCCACGCGGCGTAATTGCAGGTTAAAGTTGTTGTTCTGTTGTTCGCTCATACCATCAGCTTATATCAATCTGCCAGGATGAAAAATGGTCGAGCGCATGAAAGAGCTTAATAAGAGAGGGTAACGACGTTATCCTGAATGATGGTGTCAATGAATGAGGCGGCTCCACAGGCGCCATCAAACTCGGGAATAGTCTCATCTATGGTCAGGTCATGCTCCTCCATGCCGCTGCCACAGGCAAAGAACCTGGCACCGGCAGCGTGTGCCTCTTGCATGAATTGATAGACAGATTTGGTCTTTTCCTTGCCGGGAAACAGCTCTTCGGCAACACCTGGACGTAACAGGGCGATATTGCTGGCGGAAAAATAGACCTCGACCTCCAGATCCATCGCTGCCGCGGCGCTGGCCTGAAAAAATGGACTACCCAGGCTGGCCGGACGATCTGGCCCGGTATTGAGCAGCATAATGACGA
>JABURU010000133.1 GCA_014762485.1 Gammaproteobacteria bacterium
TTTACTAAACCATTGCACTCATCTTGCCACAAAGAAAAATCCACACAAAGTGATAATCGTCACCCAACCAACCATTCATGTTAGTTATTTTCCATTTGCGACTTAATCTGCTTTGTATCTTCTTCATTGGGCGCAAAAGGATAAGATAAAATATCACTCGGTTTTGAATCACCATAGGGCCGATTACAGGCTGAAATATCATCCGCCTGGTTACCGGGGCACCCTGAGGTTCTAAAGGGCAATCCAGACTGAATAATGTTTTCTAACTCACTCTCCTCTAGCGAAAAATGCGTAACCCGACCCTGTGCATCGAATTGCATGTCTTCGACGAAAACACCTCGATAATCAATCAGATAACGGCCTAGCTGAACCCGGCGCCATTGTCCTCGGTCCACCGCCGGCCACTCTTCCATCATTGAGCCCTGTTCGGGATAAAAAGCAAACATATGATTATGTCCACCCATGTCTTTAATTTTCTGACACAGGTTTAATATGTCTTTTTCCGTCTCCCCCATTCCGCAAATAATATGAGCGCCAAATTTCGCCGCCCCGAATATCTCCTGCGCCCACTTCAGAACCTGCCAATATTTTTCCCAGCGATGAGGACTATCTACCGATTTACCACGGGTACGCTCAAATATTTCTTCGGTGGCGGCATCCAGTGCCACGGTAAATATATCCGTCCCCAGGGCTTTCATCCTAAGTAAATCGTTATATTCCAGGGTAGTAGGATTTGACAAAATAGAGACCGGGATATGAGGGACACGCGCTGTCCATTTCTCCAGCAGTGTAAAGGTATCGGCATCTGAACTCGGGTGAGTAATCATGGAAATACACATCCTTTGAAATTGTCCCTGATCTGCTTTTTGCTCAATCTTCTGCAGCAATTCATCATAATCAACCGTCGGCCAGTCGACGCGAATAAAGTTGCGCTCATTATAAGATCGTGATTCTTCGCGATGTCTGGCCAAGCCACAGTAGGTACAATTGGCACGACAGCCTTCCGGGTAAGTGACTAGTAGGTTTAAACAATGGGTACAGGGTGTACGATACATTTTCCCGGGTATTAAACCCAGTGTAATGGCGGCGGCAGTAGATAACTGAACATATTTAGGAGAACGTAGCTGTCGCGCCTTATCACCAGTTTTCTGTTCCGAGGGGTATAGATTTACCGGGTATTCAGCTGCATCAGAAATCATATTTATTCCTGTAACGAATCGACGGCCTGTTTAATGGCCTGAACAAAGTCACCCTGCTCCAGCAGTAATAACTCAGATTCATAATTGGCAAAAAAGTCCGAGACATTTTTCTCCAGCTCATTAAGCCGGGTATTTTTTAGCGCCGCTTCCAGATCTACCACCAGACGTTGAGGACGAATAAAGAAATCACCCGTTATCCACAACTGTTTGATCATATTCTTCTGGCGGTCATAAATGAGCGTCGTTTTTATCAACCCACCGTTACTACGGTACATAGATTCCACTAAGGGTGCATCGGTCAGTGGTCGTTCATGTTGGTAGAGCCATTTATCGCTGTCAATTTGTGTCACCGATTTTTGATAAATGTCTTTTTCTACCGTATTCATCTCGGAATCAACCTGCCATTGAATATCAAAGTGTTTGGCTAATACCTCGGCGATCGCTTGCTTTATTGTTTCCATTGATGGTGTCTTGTCTGCCAACAATTCACGCACGGTAATAACTCTCTCTCTTGCATCAGCAATTGATTTGTCATTAATTTTTTCTGCGGGTATACGAAGGACACGCATCATCTTTTCAACATCAAAGTCCACCAGTACCGTGCCTTGATAAACAACCGTATTACCATCAAAGATACCTCCGGTACCAGAAATTTTACGCCCATTAACTTCGATATCATTCCTGGGGCGAAACCTGGCACTCATCCCTAGTTTGTTTAGCGCTGCAGCGACACAGTCACAGATCTCCTGGGCTACCGCGCTCATATCGGCACTCTGAAATACCTGCTTCTCCAGATACAGCTCCCATCCGATTTGTAACTCATCCATATAAATGGCACCACCGCCAGACAGGCGACGCTGAATATCTATATTGTTATCACGGATATATTCAAGATTTAACTCTTGCTCTACATCCTGATGAAAACCTATAAGCGCGGAAGGAGGAAAGGCAAGAAAACGCAAGGTATTTATCGTCTTACCTTGTTTATGACTTTCCATGATGGCGCGGTTAATGGCAAAATTTTCTGCCGCGCGTCGTACCCCGGTATCCATGAGTCTCCACATATTATACATCCCGACTATTGTTTGTTATTTCCATTTAATTCGTTGTTCATTAATAATATGTCTATCATCAGGTTGATAGTGTCCACTGATAATATCCACATCATTAATAGAACAACAGCTTGCTGATACATCGATATATCTATTTAACTTCTCAGCCAACGCGACAATACCTTCACTGGGATGGGCAATGCCATCCAGTCCAGCCATTACAGCATAGCTATCAAGTATGACCTTGTCATAACCGGGCGGCCTGGCGCAACCTAGCATTACTGGCATATGAGGCAAGCGCTGCCTGGCATCAAGAAAGAACTGCCCCACCTGTTCTGGAGCTGGGGTAATAAATGGTCGCGATGGCCTGGCATATTGAGGCATGACTACCACCAGGATTAAGGCATCGGCACCATGCCGTGCAACCATTTCCAGAGCATTCCATTCACCTAACAGGTTTCCATAATGCAGGCCGATGACAATGTGTGGTACTACCTTCATCGACGTCTTACGTAGCGAAAGCAATGTGTTTTCAAAATCATCCACCTGACGCTTCAGATGATAGACCTGGGTGATGGTATCTTGCGCACCGATCAGGTCAAACATAGCCACATCAATGCCCGATGAATCCAGGCGTAGAGCCATGACATCATCAACCAGCGCGGTATGGATGGCTATCTGAAATTCAGGGTATTTTGTTTTGAGCTTTTCTATTTGAGGAAGGTAAGGCGTGTACTCCACTTCATTCTGATGGTTTGAACCACCACTGAGCAAAATACCCTGTGCGCCATTAACGATAAGCTCTTCGCACAGCCTAATAAAACTATCTGGCGAAGTGGCTGGCAACATTGGTTCCAAAATGGAAGCCTGGCAATGATCACACTGAAGCTTGCACTCGGCACCGGTTATCGAAACAGCGGGCCATAACTGACGCCCACATGTTGGTAACTCATCACTTTCATAATGCTTAAATGTTGGAACATGAAGTCGAAGGGTCCGCTGTTCTTGCCAACCTGACT
>JABURU010000295.1 GCA_014762485.1 Gammaproteobacteria bacterium
CTTGTGTTCGCTGGCGAAATAACACACCTGAGATAAGGGCAACCGCCGAATCTCTCGACCGGATTTTACCGTTAGCGTTGGCTCCTCTACCGAGTTCACCACCTGCTGCGACTCGGTGCTTATCCCTGGTTCAAGACGCTCCCTGGTGCCGTAGCGTAACCACAACAGGGCTGATACCGTACTGATACCGACCACGACCAACACAAACCGGAAAGCAGAGTAGTGGGGACCTTGATAGGGAAAAAGCTCGAAATACAGCGCATACGCCGCCCAGCTCATTAGTGCACTGGTGGATACCACGACTACCAGGATAGACAGTAGCTGGCCCCATCCCGGTAATGATGACAGCTGCGAACGAAAACGGCATAACACGGCAATAGAGGAGAGGCTGATCAGCTGAATCAGCAAGGAATACAGTACCAGGCTGGTAAAGACATTACCGCTACCCGGCAACAAAGTACGGCTCAATACCAGCACCAGGGCCAGCACCTCGCCGAGAAGAATCGCTTCGAGCAGAATCCGAACCCGGCACAGATCCAGCAAGCTCAAATGAAATAGTGACTCCTGTTTGCCCAATCCTTCGGGCCTCCCCTTTTTCACACAATTATCGCCCATTCATATGGATATCATCGTCAGACGCGAGGCATTCCTTTATACTGTGCGCAATCTTCCTAACTCTGTTTTACATAAGGCTATGAGCGAAAACAAGACCCCATCTACCGCAGCAGAAAAACCCTGGACCGGACGTTTCACTGAGCCTACCGACGCCTTTGTCGAGGCCTTTACCGCCTCGGTTGAGTTCGACCAGCGCATGTACAAGCATGACATCGCCGGCTCCCGCGCCCATGCCAGGATGCTGACCCATGTCGGCGTGCTCACCGCTGACGAGTGTAATGCAATCCTTAACGGACTGGATGAGGTGGAAGCCGAAATCCATAATGGCGAATTCCAGTGGTCTATCTCGCTGGAAGATGTCCATATGAATATCGAAAAGCGCCTCACCGACAAGATCGGCGACGCAGGAAAGAAGTTGCATACGGGTCGCTCACGTAACGATCAGGTCGCCACCGATGTGCGTCTGTACCTGCGTGATGAGATCGACACCATTGCCGCTGAATTAAAGCGCCTGCAAGGCAACATCATCGAGCTGGCGGAACGCGAGCATGACACCATTATGCCTGGCTTCACCCACTTACAGACCGCCCAGCCGATCACCTTTGGGCATCACATGCTGGCGTGGAACGAAATGCTGCAACGCGATGGTGAACGGTTGATGGATTGCCGCAAGCGTGTCAACACCATGCCCCTGGGTTCTGCGGCCCTGGCCGGTACCACCTACCCAATAGATCGTGAATTCACCGCCAAAGAACTAGGCTTTGAGCGTATCTGCCAAAACTCGCTGGATGCGGTATCCGATCGCGACTTCGTCATTGAGTTCACCAGCTTTGCCTCATTACTAATGATGCACATGTCCCGCTTTAGTGAGTAGTTGGTTCTATGGACTTCCAGCCAGTTTAACTTTATTGATCTGGGTGACAGCTTCTGCACCGGCTCCTCCATCATGCCGCAAAAGAAAAACCCCGATGTGCCCGAATTGGTACGCGGCAAGACCGGTCGCGTTTACGGCCACATGATCAGCCTGCTGACCCTGATGAAGGCACAACCCCTGGCCTATAACAAGGACAACCAGGAAGACAAGGAACCCCTGTTCGATACCATTGATACCATCAAAGGTTCGTTGAAGGTTTACGCCGACATGATGGCCAAAGTTGATGTGAAAAAAGAAAGCATGTATGAAGCCGCTTTCCGTGGCTTTTCCACCGCCACCGATCTGGCCGATTACTTGGTACGCAATGGTGTGCCGTTCCGCGATGCCCACGAAGTGGTTGGCAAGGCGGTACGCCTGGGTGTTGAGAGCAGGCGTGACCTATCGGAGATGAAGCTGGAAGAGCTACAACAATTCTCCGACGCGATTAAGGAAGACGTATTTGAAGTACTGACGCTGGAAGGTTCGGTAGCCGCACGAAACCATTTAGGCGGTACCGCGCCGCAGCAAGTTCAAACCGCCGCGACAGAAGCCAAAAACAGGCTACTTAAATAATACTCTCTCATCAAGGCCTCACACGAGGCCTTGATGCTGCTATCTTAATATGGGTGACACCCAGTAGATATAGTTAGCTGGCGTGATACCTTTAATGTGAAGCTTGAACGCAAAGACAGATAAAAGTCTCTGTTTCTTTAGAGAGTTAAGAGACAAGCCTTAATACGTCACGTATGTCTACTAAATCATCTTATATAAACATATGACACACAAAACCGCTCGTAAGTATTCCAGGGCTTCCAGGCTATATGATCTGATAGAACTGCCTATCGAACTACTTGCATTTAACCGACTAAGAAAAAAGATAATAAGCCAGACATCCAATCATGTCCTGGAGGTAGGAGTAGGCACCGGGAAGAACCTGCCTTATTATCATGCAGACGTCAGCTTACAGGCAATTGACTTTAGTAGTGGCATGCTAAATCGTGCCCGCACAAAAACCTTACCTGATGATATGTCAATTACTTTATCCGAAATGGATGTACAAAAACTAATATTTTCAGACAATATGTTTGACTGTACTGTCAGCACTTTTGTTTTTTGTACCGTGCCGAAGCCAGAACAGGGCCTGGCAGAACTACTGCGTGTATTAAAGCCCGGCGGGAAAGCATTATTTCTGGAGCATCAAAGAAGCCGCCATACATTAATAAATATATTACTGTATATGATGGAACCCATAATGAAATTACTATTGGGCACCTCGATGATACGCTCAACACAGAAGAATATAGAACAGGCTGGATTTATTATCGATTCGGTAGAGTCTTATGGCATAGATGTCATCAGGTTAATCGTAGCCTACAAACCTGAAGACAAGTAATCAGCACAGAGAAAACCTGTGCTGATTATCTTGATATATTATTGCACTCGATAATTACGCATCATACCCAGATCCTCATGCTCCAAGTTATGGCAATGATACAAAAACATGCCCTTATACTGGTTAAACCGTATTAACAACTTTACGCGTTCACCTGGCATGATTAGGACTGTATCTTTCCAGCCACTATCGACATAACCTTCCCTTACCCGTTCCCATAAGGACTGGAGCTCTGGTAAAACACTACGCTCTATCACCTGAAATTCTACTCCGTGAATATGCATAGGGTGAGGCTTGTCTATTATACACATCT
>JABURU010000266.1 GCA_014762485.1 Gammaproteobacteria bacterium
GTCATGATTAAAACCGGCGTATCAACATAATGCGCAATGATTTCCGTGCCTTATGGTCCTGGCAATCGTAGATCAGAAATAATCAGGTCAAAGTTATCCAGTGGATCTATATTTAGAGCCTGTGGAACGGACTCTGCTTCCGATATTTCATAACCATTGCGCTCCAGCATGCGGCGCAATGTCGCACGAATGATCTCTTCATCTTCGACAATTAATATGTGACTCATTGAATGATATCTATCTCGGTTTGCTCATTAGTAACAACGGGGAGGGAAATCACAAAACAGGTGCCCTGATTGAGCTTGCTGAATACCTGTATCTGGCCGTTATGCTCTTGAATAATGTTATACACCATAGCCAGACCCAGGCCGGTTCCTTCACCGGGTTGCTTGGTAGTAAAGAAGGGTTCAAAAATACGATGTAAGTGCTTTTCGGCGATACCAGGCCCCTGGTCGCACAGGCGTATTTCGATGTAGTTTTGTTTTATCTCGGTGGATATCTCAATTACATCACCATTGGCGGATACATCACAGGCATTGCTAAACAGGTTGACAAATACTTGTATGAGTCTCTGTTTGTCGCCGAGTACGGAAATATCATCGTGTGACTGGTCGATAAACTCTATCTGCTTTCCGGTGTGACCAAGCCTGATAAAGCGGGTGGCTTCACTAATACACTCTTTAAGCTGGGTGGGTTGAGGCTCGATCTCCTGTATTGCCCCACTGTGACTGAATGTCACCAGAGATTGAACGATGCCGCTGATACGCTTGGTTTGTAGCAGTATTTGCTCCAGCCCTTGCTCCTGTTCTCCTTCAGGTAAATATTTCATGTCCTGTACCAGGCAGGCGATATTGGTAACGGGATTGCCTATTTCATGTGCTACGCCTGCAGCGAGACGACCGATGGAGGCAAGA
Organism: Gammaproteobacteria bacterium; assembly: GCA_014762485.1. Classification (GTDB taxonomy): domain Bacteria; phylum Pseudomonadota; class Gammaproteobacteria; order Thiohalospirales; family Thiohalospiraceae; genus JABURT01. The sequence goes on from JABURU010000266.1 coordinate 915, forward strand.
CGCTCACTATGGGTTAACTCCGCCTCAAGTGTCTGTACATCGGTAAGGTCTTCCAGTAACACCACATTACCGTGTTCCTGGCCTTCCAGTGACGATGGCGCATCTATTGTCGCCTTGTGTAAATTAAACCAGCGGCTATGACCATCAATCACCGTCTGTACCTTATGCAGGTGACGATCCCGTGTGCGTAAAAACCCGGTTAATAAGCCTGCCCAGGGTTCGGGTAAATCGTGTAGCTTTTTTCCAATCACTTCCGCACCTTCGACGCCGGAAATGATCCGCATAGCCACGTTCCAGCTCAAGATGACCTGTTTGGGGCCAATCGAACAGACGCCCATAGGTAGTTCATGCAATACCTGGCGATGATATCGGCGCAGGGTATCCAGCTCCATTGCCAGTCCCTGCAGCTCGCTTTGTGATGCCTCTAGCTTGTCTTCTACGAAACGCATGCTATCTGCCAGGGCGTTTTGAGTGGTGGGATCCAACTGCAGCCGTTCATCAACAATCATATGGGCCAGTACCGGACCGATGAGTCCGGACAAGTTACGCTCGATACGCTCACGTAGTTGACGTAGTTCGGTAGAGCGAGTTTCGTTTTCACTCATGTTGAGATCGGACAGGGCCTGTTGCACTTCCTGTTTTGCCATCTCCTCACCCATGATGCGGGCAAGCAACTCGGTAAACTGTTTTACCGATTTGGCTTGCACTACACCGGTCGGGGATATGAAGGTGTTCATACAACAGGCCTGGGCAGCTTCTGCCTCTTCATCACTGTGTTGCGAAAGGAGCGACATAACAAAAAATAGCAGGCTATTTATACCCAGAGACCAGAAGGTGGAGAAGGCCCAGGTGTTTTCACTTTCGGCGCCGAGTAGTTGAGCCAGGTTAATACCTGACTGCAGGATATCTGAACGTTCCAGCAGGGGCAGCAATAGCGCCAGTGCCCAGATCAAAGCGCCTCCAAGTAAGCCGGCTATAAAGCCCGTGCGAGTGGCACGACGCCAATAGAGCAGGCCAATAATACCTGGTAGGAATTGGGCTACCGCCACAAACGAGATCAAGCCCAGTTGCACCAGGCCCTGGTTATGTTCAAGGATGATGTAAAAGCCGTAGCCGGCGAGGATGATGATCGCGATCAGGCTGCGTCGGCCCCATAGTAGCCAGCGATAGATGTTCGTACCGGTAATGAAGCGACGGTGCAGGCTCGTGGGCAGTAGCAAGTGATTCATACACATTGCCGCTAAAGCCAGGGTAGTAACGATCATCATCGCACTTGCGGCTGACACGCCACCGATAAATACCCACATAGTAAGTGCCGGTGACTCAAAGGCCAGGGGGAGGCCTAATACGTAATAGTCGGCGCTAACAGGGATGTTTTCTTTTAATCCCGCCCAGAGAATGACCGGAATAAACAGGTTCAATAGTAATAGAAACAGCGGGAATGCCCAGGTGGCTGTATTGAGTGCCTTTTCGTCCATGTTCTCGGTGAAGGTCATATGGAACTGGCGAGGCAATAAAAAGGCCGCGGCAAAGGCTAATAGCAGTAAGGTTGTCCATGGGCCTTCGCGCATCGGGCGGTAAAGCGCTTCGATGGCTTCGGGGTGTTGTTGCAGCCAGGCCTCCAGTCCCAGTGGGCCTGAGAAAACTCCAAACAGAGAAAAGATACCTACGGCGAGAATGGCGCTGAGCTTAATGATGGACTCAAAGGCAATAGCCACCACCAGGCCTTCGTGTTTTTCTCGCGCCGAGATATGTCGGGCACCGAATAAAACGGCGAACAGGATTAAGGTTATGCAAAATCCCAGGGCAAGTGGTATAGGCGTGTCCTGATGGGTCAGTACCTGGGCGGACTCACTGATGGCTCGAATCTGTAACGCGATATAGGGTAAGGCCCCCACCAGCATGAAGAGTGTGACCAGTACTCCGGCCGTCTGACTGTGATAACGAAAGGCAAATAGATCTGCCAGCGATGAAAGCTGGTATTCGCGCGTGAGTTTTAATATGGGTTTTAGCAGTACCGGGCTAAGCAAAAAGGCCAGGGTCACCCCGATATAGATGGTTAGAAAGTTAAACCCCTGGCTTTGGGCGAAGCCCACGCTACCATAAAAACTCCAGGTAGTGGCATACACGCCCAATGAGAGCGCATATAGCATCGGGTGAGAGGTGAATTTCTTGGGGAACCAGTCTTTTTCTGTGCCGTAGGCGATTAGAAAAAGGACTGACAGATAGACCACTCCTCCTAGGAACAGCGCACCCAAATCAAACATTGTTTCTGCCAGTCCGCTTTTGTAGCAAATAGGCCAGGGCAATGATTAGAAACCAG
>JABURU010000197.1 GCA_014762485.1 Gammaproteobacteria bacterium
GCACCATACTCGGGGTGCGCAGCAAAGTGGTAGAAGGCTACTCTTTGGCCGATTCTCTGGCGGATTTTCCACAAAGTTTTGGCACCATGTATCGTTCCACGGTCGCGGCTGGCGAACGCTCTGGCAAGCTTGAGTTTGTTTTAAATCGCCTGGCTGATTACGCTGAAAATCAGCAAAAGTTTATCCAGACCCTGACACAAAGCCTGATGTATCCGATTCTGGTGATCGTCATCTCGATCGCGGTGGTAGTCGCCCTGATGACCTACGTGGTCCCCAAGGTCGTGGTTGTATTTGAGTCCACCGGGCAGGCCCTGCCATTGCTGACACGGATTATGATCAATACCAGCGACTTTCTAACCAGTTGGTGGTGGTTGATACTATCCATCATGGTAGGTGGAGTGATTATCGCCTGGCGGTTATTACAAATAAAACGTAATCGCTACCTGTTTCACCTGTTGTTATTACGCGTCCCGATTCTTGGCAAAATTCTCAAAGGTGTGGATACCGCACGCTTTAGCCGCACCCTGAGTATTCTCAATGGTAGCGGAGTACCGATACTGGAAGGCATGAATATCGCTGCCAGTGTAATGAACAATCTGCCTATGCGAGAGTCTGTATTAGAAGCCAGTAACCGTGTGCGCGAAGGTACCAGTATAAACCAGGCGCTGAAGCATAGCGGTTATTTTCCACCGATGACACAAAACCTGATTGCCAGTGGTGAGGCTAGTGGTGAACTGGAGCAGATGCTGGATAAGGCGGCGGATATTCAGGAACGCGAGATGGAATCCAGCGTCGGAATGATGGTGAGTATTTTTGAGCCGGTAATGATCCTTGTGATGGGACTCATTGTGATGATGATCGTGTTATCGATATTATTACCGATACTGGATATGAACAGTATGGTACAGCAATAAATATTAAAACAGGTATATATATGAAACAGTCTATAAGTCAAATGAAGCAGTCAGGCTTTTCTCTTATCGAGATTATGGTGGTGGTCATCATCATCGGTATATTAATTACTTTCGTCGCCCCTCGTGTGCTTGATCGCCCGGATGAGGCTCGTATCACGAAGGTCAAACATGATATTCGTACCATAGAAAGTGCGTTGCAGATATATAAACTTGATAACCGCTCATACCCCAGCATGGAACAGGGCCTGGAGGCTCTGGTGAATCGTCCGTCGGGCGATCCTGAACCTCGTAACTGGAAAGGTTACCTGCCTAAGCTGCCAAAAGATCCATGGGGCAACCCATACCAGTACCTCACCCCTGGTGCGAACGGCGCGATAGATATCTATACCCTCGGTCAGGATGCGCGACTGGGTGGGGAAGGTATCAATGCCGATATCGGTAACTGGAACCTGGACGAGTAATTTATGTATCCTGCTAGCCAGTACCATCGGGGATTCTCCATTATGGAGTTGTTGGTGGTACTGGTGATCATGGGGATTTTGCTTAGTTATGCGATGCTGTCACTCAATATTGGTGATATGTCGACTAAGACCAATGAAGAGGTTCGCCGTATTCAAGGTCTGTTAGAACTGGCGCAAGAAGAGGCCATCTTGAAAAACCAGGAGATGGCACTGCGTTTTAGCTCACAAAGCTATGAGTTTTTAACACTGGAGGAGAGTGATTGGGTAGTAATCAAAGGTATTCCGGTTTATAGAAAAAGAAATATACCGGAAGAAATGCATCTTCATGTTCAAGTGAAAGATGGAAGTGCGGCATTGAATAAAAAGAATAGTGCGGAACATGCCGTGGTATATATTTTATCCAGTGGGGAAGTTAGCCCGTTTGAGTTAACCATAGAAGCGATAGATGGCAGTCGTTATCGCTTGATATCCGACTTCCTGGGACGTACCCGAGGTTTCAATCCAGACTACGAGTTCGCATCATGAACACCGCTAAAGGTTTCACACTTTTAGAAGTACTGATTGCACTGGCCGTATTGGCCGTAGCATTGGGTACGATGTTGGTGGGGGTGGGGCAGTATGCCAGTAATGCCATACATATTAAGGAAAAAACACTCGCTAGCTGGGTGGCACGAAATATTATTGTCGAATGGCAGCTACAAAAACCATGGCCAGGACCATCTCGAAAAAAAGATCGTGTTGAAATGGCAGGTTACCAGTGGCTATATAACGTCAAAGTTAGTAATACAGATGATCCATGGGTACGGCGAATTGATGTAGATGTACAGCTAAATGAAAATACGGATATTACCTTGGCCAGCTATGTTGGGTATCTGGAAAAGCGATGACAGGGAAACAGAAGCAATCTGGTTTTACCTTGATTGAACTATTAATCGCCTTGTCGATTTTTGTTTTGCTCTCCATTATGTCGTACAGCGCTCTGAATGCAGTTACCTTACAAAGGGATGTCGTTGAAAGTCAGTCTAACGAGTTAAAGTATTTGCAAATGGCACTGCTAATGATAGAGCGAGATATTCAACAAGCGATAGACAGAGATAGTTATAGTGCTGCACAGCAAACGCATTTACCTGCTATGCAGCTGAATTCGCTGGGTGGATATGAATTGACATTTACACGTACCGGCTGGTCAAATCCACTGAATTCAGCCAGAAGTCACCTGCAACGTGTACGCTATCGTTTTACTGACAATAAAATATACCGGGAAAACTGGGTCTACCTGGATCAATTGAGTGATGAAAAACCGGCAAGTGATATCTTGCTGGAAGACGTGGAAACATTTTCAGTACGCTTTTTTGATAACAATCAAAAATGGCATGGAATATGGCCCCAGAGAGATCAAAATAATCAGGTTATAGAGGCATTACCTCAAGCCGTAGAGATAAAGTTGAATATTCATGGTTGGGGTGAAATTGCTCGTATTTTTAAGGTGTCATAATGAGGCGTGCAAACCAGGCTGGAATAGCTCTTATTATGGCGGTACTGATTACCGCGGTTATTTCGATTGTGGTTATTAGTATGGTAACGCGGCAACAGGTAGAGGTTCGTAGAACCACTAATGTGGTCGATCGCGACCAGGCATTGCTATTCACCCAGGGAGCCGAAGCCTGGGCAAAGAGAATATTGCATGAGGATAAGACTAAAAATAACATCGATCATTTGTATGAAGATTGGGCTATAAAATTACCGCCTATCGATGTTGAAGGTGGTCAGGTTAGCGGTGCATTATATGAACAGAATGGTTGCTTTAATATTAATAATCTGCTGGATGCAAATGGCGTGGCAAATCTAGAGCAAGTCGCTC
>JABURU010000203.1 GCA_014762485.1 Gammaproteobacteria bacterium
CGTTTTTTTACATGGTCGATTGCTTCCGTTAAGGTTTTTTTGGCCAGTCGGATGCAGATCCACAATTGAGCCTTTTGATCTGTAGTCTGTTTTTACTGTTTTTGGCCTTTATCTCCCTGTCTATGCTGCATAAGGGTTACAAAATCCGTCGCTAACAGGTATCCTTTCATCCTTTTCAGTTCTGGAGTGAGAGCGCAATGGAAGTAGATGCCATCAAGGCCAAGATCGAAGCCGCAATTGCCGGCGCTGAGGTCACCGTAACCGGTGATGGTAGCCATTTTGATGCCAGGGTGATCAGTGACGAGTTTGCTGGTAAAACACCGGTACAAAAGCAAAAGATGGTTTACGCTCCGTTGAATGAATTAATCACCTCTGGTGAGCTGCATGCCCTGACGATTAAAGCCTATACCCCGGCCGAGTGGGAAAAGGCGAAGAAACTGCAGGTTATGTCATAAAAAACCTTTAATAGATCAGGGTAGAATAGGTCGGATTATTATTTTCGTTGAGGCCCGTGCCTGACGAATGTTACTGAGATAAAAATGGATAAACTGATAATTACAGGTGGCAAGAGCCTGAGTGGCTCGGTGCGTACATCCGGTGCGAAGAATGCCGCTTTGCCCATTATTGCCGCAACCCTGCTGGCAGATGGTCCGACCACCGTTCGTAACGTGCCTCATCTGCAAGATATCACCACGACCATGGAGTTATTAGGCAACATGGGGGTCAGCCTGGTGATCGATGAGACCCTGAGCATAGAAGTTGATACTTCAACCATCCAGCATTACACCGCGCCCTATGAGCTGGTACGCATGATGCGTGCCTCGATCCTGGTATTGGGACCTTTACTGGCTCGCTTTGGTGAGGCGCATGTTTCCCTGCCCGGTGGTTGTGCCATCGGTGCTCGCCCGGTGAACTTACACATCGATGGCTTACGCGCGATGGGCGCCGAAATCGAAGTGGAAAACGGCTATATCCACGCCAAGTGTGAGCGCCTGCAGGGTGCCAATATCGTGATGGATATCGTTTCGGTCACAGGTACCGAAAACCTGATGATGGCTGCGACCCTTGCCAATGGCACGACGGTCATTGAAAACGCCGCCCGTGAGCCCGAGGTGGTGGATCTGGCCGACTGTCTTAATGCGATGGGTGCCAAGATCTCCGGTGCGGGCAGCTCCGAGATCATTATCGAGGGCGTCGAGAAGTTAACTGGCACGACCTATAGCGTATTACCCGATCGCATTGAAACCGGCACCTACCTGGTTGCGGCGGCGATCAGCGGTGGCAAGATCAAGGTGAAAGATACCCGCCCGGATTTGCTCGATGCGGTACTCAGCAAGTTGCGCGAAGCCGGTGCCGAGATCGAAACTGGCGAAGACTGGATTAGCCTGGATATGAAAGGCCAGCGCCCCAAGGCAGTGAATATTCACACTGCGCCGTATCCCGCCTTTCCTACCGACATGCAGGCACAGTTTGTGGCCTTAAATGCGATTGCCGAAGGTGCTGGGACAGTTACCGAAACCGTATTTGAAAACCGCTTTATGCACGTGCAAGAACTGCAACGCATGGGCGCCGATATCTCGGTGGAAGGCAATACCGCGATCGTCAAAGGCGTCGAGCGTCTAACCGGTGCACCGGTAATGGCCACCGACCTGCGTGCCTCGGCTTCACTGGTACTGGCCGCACTGGTATCTGATGGTCAAACCCTGGTCGATCGTATCTACCATATTGACCGTGGTTACGAAACCATCGAAGAAAAGTTAATGCTGCTGGGTGCCAAGATTACTCGCATCCCGGAGAAGGATGTCGACAAATACCTGCAACAGTACGGAACCTGATAGTTTCATGAGTGAAATGTTAACCATTGCCCTGTCCAAGGGACGCATCTTTAAAGATACCTTGCCGTTGCTGGCCCACGCAGGCATCGAGCCGGTAGAAGATCCAGAAAAAAGCCGCAAATTGATCATCGGCACCAATCGTGATGATGTACGCCTGATCATTGTGCGCGCTTCCGATGTACCCACCTATGTACAATATGGTGGGGCCGACCTCGGGGTGGCAGGTAAAGATGTGCTGATGGAGCACGGTGGCGAAGGTTTGTATGAGCCGCTGGATTTGCAGATTGCCAAATGCAAGCTGATGACCGCTGGGCCCAAGGATGCCTCGCCGGTACAGGGCCGTCTGCGCATCGCCACCAAGTTTGTCAATTCCACCAAGCGTTATTACGCTGAGCAAGGCAAGCAGGTAGACATCATCAAGCTCTACGGCTCAATGGAGCTGGCGCCACTGGTCGGTATGGCCGATATGATCGTCGACCTGGTCGACACCGGTAATACCCTAATCGCCAACGGCCTGGAGCCATGGGATCACATCGCCGATATTAGCTCTCGCTTGATCGTTAACAAGGCATCAATGAAGATGAAGCATGACACTGTTAAATCTTTTATCAACATGATGGAAGAGGCGGTCAAAAAACAGTGAGAGCGGTTGCGCCAGGGATAAGCATAAATATTTACTTGTATGTAAATTCTGCCTGCTCGTAAATATATACCTTGTTATCCCAGTGTTAGTGACGCTCTCAGATAAGTGATTATTTTTTGAATTAAAGTAGGTACGGTAAAGATGGCAGACATCAAACGGCTGGACTCCACGAATGGTGAATTCTGGAAAGAACTGGATGCCCTGCTGGCATGGGACGGTGTGTCCGATGACGATGTAAACCAGACTGTACGACATATTCTTTCAGAAGTACGCCGTCGTGGGGATGTCGCGGTGGTGGAAATGACCAACCGCTTTGATCGCATGAGTGCGGTCGACATGAGCGAGCTGGAGATCCCGGTTGAGCGCATGCAGGAGGCGCTGGACAAGATCACCCCCGAGCAGCGCACGGCGCTGGAGACTGCGGCTAACCGTGTACGCAGTTACCATGAGCACCAAAAGCAGGACTCCTGGAGTTACACCGAGGCCGATGGCACGATGCTGGGCCAGCAGGTAACCCCGCTGGATCGCGTGGGTCTATATGTACCCGGTGGCAAGGCCGCTTATCCGTCCTCTGTATTGATGAATGCTATTCCTGCCAAGGTAGCGGGTGTTGAAGAGCTGATCATGGTGGTGCCCACGCCCGACGGTGTGGTCAATGAGCTGGTCTTCGCCGCCGCGGCGATTGCTGGTGTCGATCGTGTCTTTGCCATTGGTGGTGCCCAGGCGGTGGCCGCGCTAGCCTATGGCACC
>JABURU010000207.1 GCA_014762485.1 Gammaproteobacteria bacterium
CCCTGCCGCAAAGAGATGCCGACACTAGAATCATTGAAACAGCAGATGCAGGGAAAGAATTTTAAGATGATTCTAATTAACACGGCAGAAGATGAAGATACCGTATTTGAATTCATGGCTGCAGTCGCGCCGAACCTTTCTACTCTACTGGACAAAGATGGATTGGCAACCGAAGCATGGCAACCACGTGGACTACCTGCCACCTACCTGGTGGATCCACAGGGTAAGATCCAGTACCAGGCACTGGGAGGCAGGCCATGGAATAACAAGTCTTACTTAATGTTTATCCAGTCACTAATGTCACGTTAATCATCCACAACGTGACTCCCTTGTTTAGCTGACCTTAATAGACTCCTGGTCAAACAAACCTTTTATCTCCGGAATGCATGAGCCACAATTCGTGCCTGCTTTTAAATGCTTTCCTATGGCCTCTACACTATCCAGTCCATCTGAGTTAATGGCATGTTGAATAACTTTTTCACCTATACCAAAACAGGCACAAATGGTGCGTCCAGATTCGGCTTCAGGATTGATGGCTTGTCCACTGAGAATGGCCCGGCGTTCATGATCATCCAGATACGGCCGACCAAATAATGTGACCAACCAGTCACGACTCGGTAATCTTAAGTCGGGACTGATAAAAATAGCACTTTCTACTTTCCCACTGATGAGACGAGCCGCTCGATATCGACTTGCAGACTGATCCAGGTATTCTATCCATTCCACATTGTGCTCACTAGCGCATAGCAACTCACGAGCCTGTCTCGCCCAGTCGTGAATCGATGACTCACCGGTAACCTCATATTGATATAGCCCTTCCCCTAGTGAAAGAGACCAATAACGCCCCATCTGCATAGGCAGTTTTCTACGAGACAGTATGAAACCCTGCCATGCGGGATGATAAGGTGAAATTGAGACAGGTGTATGTTTAAACTCTGGCTGCCCAGAATATGGGTCCGTATTAGGATTAACCACAGTATCAACACAGGCCAGGCTGGCAAACTGATCATTCCAGTGCATGGGTACAAAGATACTGCCTCTGCGCTGTGCATCACTAACTCGACAACGTAGAATGATCTCACCCCATTTTGATTTCACCAGTATTAACGAGCCTTCCTCTACCTGATAAGTTAATGCATCATCGGGATGGAGTTCTGCATAAGGTTCATTGATATGACGAAATAGCCTCGCCGCTTTTCCAGTACGAGTCATAGTATGCCACTGGTCTCGTATACGGCCTGTATTTAACACTAGCGGATACAGCTCAGTGACACTATTGACTGGCTGATGATTCTGTATCGGTATAAATCTGGCCTTACCACTATCTGTATAAAAGCGGCCATTTTCAAACATACGATCAGTACCAGATCTGGCCTTGTCATGAATCGGCCACTGTGTAGGGGAAAGTTCGTCGTACTTGTGCAGAGCAATATCTTTCAGATAACTGATATCAAAAGCTCGCTCACCATGGTTTTTCCATCCTGATAATGTGGCATGCTCGCGAAAAATTTCTACCGGGTGTTCATATGTAAAGGATTTTGCAAAACCCATTCTACGGGCGACCTGGGAGATGATCCACCAATCTGGCCTGGCAACTCCCGGAGGCGGTAGCCACGCTCTTTGCCGAGATATACGACGCTCACTATTGGTCACCGTGCCACTCTTTTCTCCCCAGGCCAGTGCAGGTAATAACACATCAGCATATCGCGTGGTATCGGTATTTAACATCACATCAGAAACCACTACAAACTCGCATTTGTTTAGCGCTTCACGCACATTATTGCTATTGGGCAGACTGACCGCGGGATTAGTTCCCATTACCCAGAGTGCTTTGATGTCACCACGGTTTATGCGCTCAAATAACTCTACAGCCTTATGGCCTTCCTTATTAGCAATCATAGGTGAGCACCAAAAATCTTTCACCAGCTCGCGGTGCTGCTCATTATCAATTTCCATATGTGCAGCCAATTGATTCGCCAGGCCACCAACCTCTCGTCCTCCCATCGCATTGGGTTGTCCGGTAAATGAAAATGGTCCCATACCTGGTCGCCCAATACGCCCTGTAAGCAAGTGACAGTTAATAATACTGTTCACTTTATCGCTGCCATAGGAAGACTGGTTTATTCCCTGTGAATAGACGGTCACCACTCGTTCGGTCCGGCTAAAGAGTCGATAGAACTTCTCTATCAGCTCTACATTCACACCACATAATTCTGACACCGAATGTAGGTCTGGTGCTGTCTGCTTAGCATACTCTAATGCTAGTTCCATCCCCTGGGTAGAGTTTTTAATAAATGCCCTGTCTATCTCATCTTGCTGATGCAAATACACAAACAAACCATTAAACAGGGCAATATCTGATCCTGGCTTTAGTCCTATATGTATATCAGCAACACCGGTTGTCGCCGTATTACGGGGGTCAATAACGACAATCATCAAATCGGGATTATCTTCTTTTGCTTTGGTGATACGCTGATACAGAACGGGATGGCACCATGCCGTGTTAGAGCCAGCCAACACAATCAGTTTGGCACGTTCCAGATCATCATAACTACATGGAACAGTATCGGTTCCAAAAGCGCGCTTGTGACCAACCACAGAGGACGACATACATAATCGAGAGTTGGTATCGATATTGGCACTACCAAGGTAGCCCTTCATCAATTTATTGGCAACGTAATAGTCTTCCGTTAACAGTTGTCCTGAAACATAAAATGCCACGGAGTCTGGGCCATGCTGATGAATTATATCGTTAAATTTTGAAGCCACCAGATTAAGTGAATCTTCCCAATCTGAAGAATATCCATTAACGACTGGCGTTAATAATCTTTCATCAAGGTCAATCGTATCCGCCAATGCTGAACCTTTCGAACATAACCGACCATAGTTTGCAGGGTGCTCCGGATCGCCCTTAATAGTCGCCCTGCCATCATTCTCAACCGATGCCAAAACACCGCAACCGACACCACAATAAGGACATGTAGTTTTAATTATTTTTGACATAAATCCATCTTTACAAATTAAAGCGTACTGTTTTAATGATATGTATCTGAAAACATTTCTTTACGTTCATATTTTATTATTTATTTGGACATCCTTCAGTTGGCGTTAACGATAGATAAATAATATTACCATCCAGCTTTACAGGATAACTGGCTGCACAGCCTTCATCCGGTGCCACCGCCTCACCACTATGCAGGTGGACCTTCCAATCATGTAG
>JABURU010000182.1 GCA_014762485.1 Gammaproteobacteria bacterium
TGGCGATGACCATCGCATTATCTGTCTCGATGCGTCGTATGGCCAAACGAAATGTCATCGCCAGACGGCTGGTTACCGTCGAAGCGTTAGGCTCATGTACCTATATCGCCACAGATAAAACGGGCACCTTGACGGTAAATGAACTCACGGCACGCAAAATGTTATTAGCTGATGAGACATTACTGGATATTAGCGGGGAAGGCGTTGCACCAGAGGGAGGGTATCTACAGGCAGGGAAACAGATCGATAACCTGGTGCAGCAGGATGTTCAACGTTGTGCCGAAACCGCGGTATTGGCCAATGAAGCTTTTCTTGGTCGCCGCAACGGGTTTTGGGTGACGCATGGTGATGCCGTAGACGTTGCTTTTCTGGTAATGGCGCATAAAGCGGGGCTGGTGCGTCAAACGGTAGAGAGTGACTATGCTGAGTTATCAACCATCCCATATGAGTCCGTAAAAGGCTTTTCTGCTTCGGTGAACCTACATAATGAAGAGACGGTGGTTCATGTAAAAGGGGCCTTTGAACATGTCCTGGCTATGTGTGACCGTCAATTGGTACATGGTGGTGAAGTCGTAATAGATGTCGCACAGATTATGGCGCAGGCTCATCAACTGGCCGAGCAGGGATATCGAGTGCTGGCGTTGGCGGATGGCCCGGTGCACTTGCCAGCGGGAGAGCCCCTGTCAGACGCACATTTGACCGGTTTGTGTTTTTTAGGGCTAGTAGGATTAATTGATCCACTGCGCAAAGGGGTGGCCGAGTCGATTGATGCCTGCCATCAGGCGGGGATTAGCGTGGCGATGCTCACTGGCGATCACCCGAAGACGGCGCTGGCGATCGCTCGTGAGTTGGGCCTGGCCTCATTGGAAAATGAGGTGGTAACCGGGCAGGCGATTAACCAGGCCCTGACTCAGGGAGAAGCGACATTAGATCGCCTGGTGAGGGATGCCCTGGTCTTTGCCCGGGTGGAGCCGCAGCATAAACTACAGATCGTACAGTCATTGCAACGACAGGGGCACTTTGTCGCCGTGACCGGTGATGGAGCCAATGATGCACCAGCCTTGCGCAGCTCCCATGTGGGGGTCTCCATGGGGAAGAAAGGCACCGACGTTGCGCGCGAGACCTCGGATATGATTATCACCGATGATAATTTCACCTCCATTGTCTCGGGGGTGTCTGAAGGACGCGTTGCCTACGCCAATGTACGAAAGGTCATCTTCCTGCTGTTATCAACCGGTGCAGCGGAAATTTTATTATTTATTGCTTCTTTGTTATCTGGTTATCCGCTGCCATTAACGGCGGTGCAGCTGTTATGGTTAAACCTGGTCACGCAAGGTATACAGGATGTTGCCCTGGCATTTGAACCCGGTGAAGGCGATGAGTTAAAAAAGCCACCTCGTTCTCCAGATGAGCCCATCTTTAATCGTTTGATGATCGAGCGTGTATTAATCACCTCGGTAGTGATGTGTCTACTTGCCTATAGTGTCTTTTCGTATTTTCTTTCGATTGGCTATGAGATAGAGCAGGCCCGAAACGAGCTGCTACTGTTAATGGTGTTGTTTGAAAATATACAGGTGTTTAACAGTCGTTCGGAGCAGCGCTCCCTGTTTGTGCATAATCCAATGAAGAACCGCTTATTGTTTGTTGGCGTTGCCGCGGCATTATTGCTGCATATTGCGGCGATGTTCACTCCAGGGTTAAGTTCGGTGCTGGAGTTACAGCCCGTCAAACTGGAGACTGGAATAGGATTATTTATCGCTGCGATGAGTCTTTTGCTGGTTTCAGAGGCACATAAATTCTGGCTGGACAGAAAAAGCGCTGATACCGAAAGATAGCGCGAATAGTCTGGCGAGGTGAATGGCATCGCGGGTAGAATGGCGCCTGATTTAATAGTTAGCGGTTTTGTATGAAGATATATCTGGCGCCGATGGAAGGAGTCGTTGATCACTATATGCGTGATCTATTAACCACGACAGGTGGCTACACGTATTGTGTGACCGAATTTGTGCGTGTGGTTGACCGCCTGTTACCTGCCAAGGTCTTTCGTCGTATCTGTCCAGAGTTGAACACTGGCGGCAAAACTGCGGCGGGTATACCGGTCATATTACAGTTGCTGGGTTCCGAACCGCAGGTGATGGCAGATAATGCCGCAAGAGCCGTCGAGCTGGGTGCACCGGGTATTGATATCAATTTTGGCTGCCCATCCAAAACCGTTAATAGAAGCCAGGGTGGGGCGGTTCTGTTAAAAGAGCCTCAACGCTTGTATGACATCGTTGCCGCGGTGCGCCAGGCGGTACCGGCGGCTATTCCTGTGTCGGCGAAGATCCGGTTGGGTTTTGATAATACCGATCTGGCAGAAGATAATGCCCTGGCGGTACAGTCTGCCAGCGCGGACTTTATCACGGTGCATGCCCGTACCCGTAAGGATGGATACCAGGCTCCGGCCAGGTGGGAATGGCTGGCCAAGTTAAAACAGTGTCTCGATATACCCATGGTTGCCAACGGTGATATTAATAGTGTGGAAGATTATCAACGTTGCATCGATATCAGTGGCTGTAAAGATGTCATGCTCGGTCGTGGTGCAGTGGCGCGTCCGGACCTGGCTCGACAGATACAGCATTATCAGCGGGACATGACGTGTGAACCCATAGAGTGGGATGAGATCAGGTTAATGTTACAGGGGATGGCCAGCGAATTGCAGGAGAATATTAAAGATCGATATATACTTCCTCGTATTAAGCAGTGGCTGGTTTATTTGCGTAAAGAATATCAGGAAGCACATGAGTGTTTTGAAATGGTACGTCCAATGAAAAGCTATTCTGAATTATCTGCCTGTTTTAAATAATCAGGAAAAGATAAAGGGATCCGTACAGATCCCTTAGGTGAATTTATCGAACGGTCTGCTTTAACCATCGTGCTACCTGGCTCACCAGTTCATCATCCTTTCCAACAAAAAAGTGATTGGCATTTGCCACCTTGACCTGAGTATATGATCCATTGCCTGCTTTCTGTGCAGTGTTCGCACGTTGCTTGGCACTGGCTAATACCCCTTCCAGATCTTCACTGCCATAGATATCTAATATCGGGAGCTTAATTTTTTTTACTGAATGCAGGTAATTGATCGGTTGGCTTTTAAATAGAGTGCCAGAAACACCAATTGCGGCATAAGCTTTTACGGATGGATCTATCGGTGTCGAAGCCAGGTAATGGGCACTC
>JABURU010000354.1 GCA_014762485.1 Gammaproteobacteria bacterium
TGTTTGTCAGTGATGCCTTTGGTACGTCTTTCCGTGCTCATGCTTCTACCCATGGTGCGGGTAAGTTTGCGCCGACAGCTTGTACTGGCCTGTTGCTAGCTGATGAACTGGATAACCTGGCGAAAGCGCTGGCTAAGCCTGCACGTCCTATGGTTGCTATCGTTGGTGGTTCAAAGGTTTCTACCAAGCTGACTGTATTAGAGGCATTGTCAGAAAAAGTGGACCAGCTGGTTGTTGGTGGCGGTATTGCTAACACCTTCTTAAAGGCAATGGGTAATAACGTAGGTAAGTCCCTGTGTGAAGATGACCTGGTTGATACCGCGAAAGCACTGGTTGAGAAAATGAAAAACCGTGGTGCGATTATCCCAATTGCAACGGATGTTGTTTGCGGTAAAGAGTTCTCAGAAACTGCGGAAGCAACCCTGAAAGCTGCTGGTGATGTTGCTGATGACGATATGATCTTTGATATCGGCCCTGACTCAGCCAAAGAGCTGGCTGACATCATTGCCAAGGCCGGAACCATTGTTTGGAACGGTCCAGTGGGTGTTTTCGAGTTTGATCAATTTGGTGAAGGTACCAAGACGGTATCCATGGCGATTGCTGATGCCGATGGCTTCAGCCTGGCCGGTGGTGGCGATACTATCGCTGCAATTCAGAAGTACGATATCTATGACAAGGTGTCTTATATCTCTACCGCCGGTGGCGCCTTCCTGGAATATCTGGAAGGCAAGACTTTGCCTGCTGTTGCTATGTTGGAAGAGCGAGCAAAATAAATTAGATAAGCCCCGTTTTTATGACGGGGCTTCGTATATATAAGTTGGAATAAATGCAGAGAAGAACCAAGATAGTTGCTACGTTAGGTCCTGCTACTGATGATCCTAAAATTTTGGATAAGATCATTGAAGCAGGCGTTGATGTGGTTCGCATCAATTTTTCTCACGGTTCCCCTGAAGAGCACAGTGAACGTGTTGAGCGCGTACGTAATCGTGCCCGCGCGCATGGTCGTCAGGTTGGTGTACTGTGTGACTTACAGGGCCCCAAGATCCGTGTAGAACGCTTTAAGAATGGAAAGATTGAATTAACCGAAGGGCAGGCATTTGCCCTCGACATTAATTGTGGCAGTGATGAGGGTGATGAACACCAGGTTGGCCTGGCTTATAAGAATCTGCCGAATGATGTGAAGCGTGGCGATACCCTGTTACTGGATGATGGTCGTGTTGTCCTATGGGTGGAAGAGGTCGATGATGGCCGAATTAACTGTAAAGTCGTTGTCGGTGGGGCCCTTTCGGATAAGAAGGGTATTAACCTGCAAGGTGGTGGCCTGTCAGCCCCGGCGTTGACCGAGAAAGACAAGCAGGATATCAAGACCGCGGCGATGCTGAAGGCGGATTATGTGGCGTTGTCATTTCCGCTACATGCCGATGATGTAAACCAGTGTCGTGACTTGCTACGCGCTGCCGGTGGACACGGTGGTATTGTTGCCAAGATAGAGCGTGCTGAAGCACTGCAAAAAGGTGTGATCGAAGAGATCATTGAAGCATCGGATGTCATTATGGTTGCCCGTGGCGATCTGGGTGTGGAGATAGGTGATGCCGCCCTGCCTCCGGTGCAGAAATCCTTGATTACTATGGCTCGTGATATGAACAAGGTGGTGATCACCGCGACCCAGATGATGGAGTCGATGATTGAAAATCCGATCCCTACTCGTGCAGAAGTCTTTGATGTTGCCAACGCGGTACTGGATGGTACTGATGCGGTGATGTTATCTGCGGAAACCGCGGCGGGTAAATATCCTGACCTGGCTATTCATGCCATGGATCGCATTTGCCGTGAGGCAGAAAAGCAGCACGATGTTACCCATTCATCACACCGTATCGATACCGAGTTTAAGTTTATCGATGAAGCCATTGCAATGGCCTCTATGTATACCGCCAATCACTTGGGGGTGAAGGCGATTGCGGCGTTAACCGAGTCGGGTGCAACCAGTTTGTGGATGTCTCGCATTAGCTCAGGCATTCCGATCTTTGCGCTAACTTCGCACGTGGAAACTCGACGTAAAGTGACCTTGTATCGTGGTGTTTACCCGGTAAGCTTTCAGAGTGAGAGCAGCGATACCTTGCAGGTAAATAAAGAAGCCATCGATGAGCTGTTGCGTCGTGGCTCGGTACGTGAAGGCGACCTGGTCATCATCACAAAAGGTGACTTGAAAGGTGTACCCGGCGGTACCAATGTGATGAAGATTGTTCGTGTTGGTGAACACGATATAGAATCGGTATAACCATAGAATTTATGTGATTGACAGCGGCTGGATAAGCTCTACTATCCGCTATCAAAATGAGATTTTACTTACTATAAAGGGAGGTCGAAATGGCCCTAGTATCACTTCGTCAGTTGCTGGACCATGCCGCCGAAAACGGCTACGGCATGCCTGCATTTAACGTTAACAATATGGAACAGGTTCACGCCATCATGCAGGCGGCGGATGAAACTAACAGTCCAGTTATCATGCAGGGTTCTGCCGGCGCTCGTTCCTACGCGGGCGAACCATTCCTGCGTCATTTGATCATGGCGGCACTGGAAGAGTACCCACACATCCCAGTGGTTATGCACCAGGATCACGGCTCCGAGCCAGCGGTATGTCTACGTTCCATTCAGTCCGGCTTTAGCTCGGTGATGATGGACGGTTCACTGATGGCCGACATGAAGACCCCTTCTTCTTACGAGTACAACGTAGAAGTGACGCGTGAAGTGGTTAAGATGGCCCACGCCGGCGGTGTATCCGTAGAAGGCGAGCTGGGTTGCCTGGGTTCTCTGGAAACTGGTGAAATGGGTGAGGAAGACGGCCACGGTGCTGAAGGTAAGCTAGACATGGATCAGCTGCTGACCGGTGTTGAAGAAGCGGCTGACTTCGTTCGTGATACCGGTGTTGACGCCCTGGCGATTGCTATCGGTACTTCTCACGGTGCATACAAGTTCACCCAGGAGCCTACTGGCGAGATCCTGCGTATTGACCGCATCAAGGAAATCCATGCCCGTATCCCTGATACTCACCTGGTCATGCACGGCTCTTCATCTGTTCCTCAGGACTGGCTGAAGATCATCAACGACTACGGCGGTGACATGGGTCAGACCTATGGTGTTCCGGTTGACGAAATCGTTGAAGGCATCAAGAATGGTTTGCGCAAGTTAAACATTGATACTGATCTGCGCATGGCC
>JABURU010000074.1:0-2094 GCA_014762485.1 Gammaproteobacteria bacterium
GAGCATCATAGGTAGGCAAAACGGTTTCATAAAGATAATTATAACGCGTGTCAACCAACTCAAGTGCACCATCTTGAGCGCCTTGCGAGGTGATTAATTCGTCGACTCGGTTATTAAGTTCAATAATCCGTTGTTCGAGTTGGCTGATCTGCTTGGTAGGAGAGTCGAAACTGTAATTTACCCCCATAAAGACCTGCGCCAGAGGCGTATCTGGTGTCTCTGATGCATTATAGTTAACACCGAAGTGATACTGTAAGTGCTTATCAGGTGAGCGATAAGTATACGACGGCGCCAAGTAAGCGGATGTGGTGCCGACATCCATATCCGATACCATTTCCAGACCCAGGTTAAAGTTACCGCTTTCTGAGGTTGGAAACTCGGCTCCTAAGCGCCAGAACAGCTTGTTCGATACACTATAGGTTGCCGCAGACGGTGAGGTTACGGTGATGCTATCCGAGCGTTCTACACCGATATTGGTATGAAAACGAGTGCTTCCAAACAGGTTGCTATAATCAAACTCAAAGCCATAATTATCGATGCCGCTGCCCACACCTTTTGTCGGATCGGCCGATAGCATGCCAGCATAAATGGTCATCGATACGGCATCTTTGGTCGCTGGGGTTTCGTCTGTTTTAAACTTGAACGAAACACCGAGGTGTTCAACCTCAAGTCGACCTGTGCCATTGGATGATTGTCCTGGAAGATAAAACCCTACCTCAAAGCTATCGGTCACCCCCTGATGAAAACTCATCGCGAGGCCTTCGCGTGAGTAGTAATCGGTAGAACCCGGAGCTTTATAAAACTCACCAGAGGTCCAGAAACCATAGGCATAACTGCCCTGCTCCAGGGTATAGGCACTACGTACACCGTAGATACCGGTGTGGCTATCGATTAGGTTGATTGCCTGGGCCGATGTCACAAATCCAGAAAGCGCGGCCGATAACAAAGCAATGCGCAGGGCATTCATATCATGTCCTCGAAATTAGAGTAGGTTTCATTCCTAACTGTTTATTTTTACTCAAATATCACTTTTTTTCAAATAATGCAACCGATTCCACATGGGCAGTATGTGGAAACATGTCCATAATTCCGGCAGATACCAGCTTGTAACCGTGTTTATGTACCAGCTCACCTGCATCACGAGCCAACGTGGCAGGATTGCAGGAGACATAGACAATACTTTGTGGTCCCAACCTGGCGACCAGTGGCAAAATTTCAAACGCTCCACTACGAGGCGGATCCAGCAAGACCTTATCAAAACCGCCTTGAGCCCATGGGGCATTAAGCATATCCTCGGTTAAGTCAGAGGCATGGTATTCGACGTTATCTATGTCATTCTGCTTGGCATTCAACCTGGCGCGTTCAACCAGCCCCTCATCCCCTTCTACTCCGATCACATGATCAGACAGGGTTGATAAAGGCAGGGTGAAATTACCCAGGCCACAAAAAAGATCCAGTATCCTGTCACTTTTTTCGGGCCGGAGTAGATCCAGCGCCTGTTTGATCATTTTGCGGTTAATGCTGTGATTCACCTGAGTAAAATCAGACGGCAGAAAAACATTGGTAATCCCAAAGTCTGGCAACTGATAACTCAATTCAGCTTGTTCTGGCCAAATACGGTGAATCGTTGTCGGACCTTTAGGCTGCAAATAGATCTGCATATCGTGTTGCTGCCCAAAGGTGATCAACGTTTCTTTATCTGCTTCCGTCATATCGGCCAGGTGTCGGAAAATTAAAGCGGTATCGCTATCACCAATCGCGACTTCAATCTGCGGGATCTGATCAAAGATACTCAGGCCTTGAATCAGGCTGGAGAGTTGAGGCAATAATGTGCCCACGGAGGGATATAACACCTCACAACGTTCCAGGTCGGCAAGAAAACTGCTGTTTCGTTCGCGAAACCCTACCAGCACCTTTTCCTTCTTGGTGACATAACGCACACCCAGGCGTGCTTTACGACGGTAGCCCCATACATCCCCTACAAGAGGAGAAAGTATTTGCGGAATTTCCAGATTTGCTAGGTGTTTGAACTGCTCAACCAGGATTTGTTGTTTATTCTCTACCTGGGCGCTGTGATCCAGATGCTGTAATGAG
>JABURU010000074.1:2104-3167 GCA_014762485.1 Gammaproteobacteria bacterium
AGACTTGTATAAGATACAGGTTTATTCTCTACCTGGGCGCTGTGATCCAGATGCTGTAATGAGCAACCGCCACATATCTCGTAATGGACACACTTGGGTTCCACGCGCTGAGGCGAAGGCTTAATAATCTCAACGGCAAAGCCCTCATCATAATTTCTGTGCCTTTTCTGTAATCGGCACATCACCTCTTCACCCGGTAATGCTCCACCAACAAAGGTCGCTTTTCCATCAACATGGGCCACCCCTTTGCCTTCATGCGTCATTGACTCAATGGTGACGGCAAAAGGTTCAGTAGAAAATTTATTTGATTTGCGCTTTCTGCGTGACATGGGGATTTATAACTCTGAAAAAAGTAACGGCAACTATTCTGGCCAGCTGGCCAAAAAGTCCTGAATATGGGCGTTAGAAAGGTTTATTAAATTACTTTTTAGTAATTCACATTGGGAAGCATACTCGCCTTGATCTACTTCGCCGGTAAATAGGCGGTAGCGAAGGTAGACAAGATAGGTGGTTAGTACTGTCCATTCACTGTGCTCGCGAATATTTTTCGTATCATTATGGCGGAATGCATGCCAGCAGTGCATAAAGTCCATTGCCGGCTTTGCCGGAATACCTAGTAACCGGGCAAACTCATCCAATGGTACCCTTGCCTGGTGATAAAAATCAGCGAGGTAGTCGCTCAGGTCGACAACATGTTGATGTTCAAGGTGGCTGTCGTCCTGTTCAAAATAGATAGGTGCTACCAGCTTATGAAGCATTGAGCGGTAACGTAACACTGGCAGCGCCATCTCTTCCGCATTCCAGGCTACGAGTGTTGGATTATACTGCTGAATAAGAGCATAAAAGGCCTGAATTTTTTCAGCCTCTGTCGGTTTGTCAGCACATGTCCATATTTCGTACTGGTCGTCATGATGCAATACCGCAGAGATCGCCACTATGCGATGCAAATGTGGGCGCAAAAGCTCCGTATCCCTACTTTCCTGGCGACGTTTATAAAACATCACATTGGCAGCCTCTTTCTCGGTAAGGTCGTCTAGGCCATAAAGGTGTCGACCACCTTCAA
>JABURU010000096.1 GCA_014762485.1 Gammaproteobacteria bacterium
TTTGTTTGATTGTTATTTTTGTTGTTTTTTTTTAAAGCTCTGCTATCCCACTTGTTTTAAATCATTGAGATGTTCGGCATGTTCAGTTGTTTATAAGAGATATGTTGATGTATACGCACTAAAACTGGTAATGCTGAACGTGGGGGAAGGGCAGGCCCTGATATTAAAACGCGAAAACGCGGCCATGTTAATTGATACAGGCAGTGCGGCGCATGCCGCGCACGTGGTCACACGACTTAAAGCACATAACATTACTTCACTGGATGCAGTGATAGTGACACATCTGCACCCCGATCATGCCAGTGGCTATTTTCGTATCCGTGAATCCTACCCAGAAACGATGATTTTGCATAATGCTCATCCTCTTCCCGATAGGGTTGCCCCTGATATGGTTCGATGGGTGCGTGATGCTATTGAGTCAGATAGCTTGCAACAGGTCATTCGACAGGGCGATACGATTCCTTTAGGTGACCTGTCAGTAGAGGTATTGTGGCCATCAAAGTTTGTAAGTCATAACCTGAATGCTCATTCATTGGTACTCAGGATAACGGTGAAGAATCAGCGCATTGTGATCATGGGTGATGCGACAAAGTGGTCTGAGCAACGACTTTTGCAACAAGGGTTGTTATCCGGGAGTGCTGATGTACTGGTAGTCGGGCATCACGGAGCGGCCGATGCCTCAAGTGAAGCATTGTTAAAGCAATTACAGCCCCGGCTGAGCCTGATTTCGGTTAATAGCGGCAATATTCGTGGTTATCCCGCAGCAGAAACTTTGCACCGGTTAGTGAAGCATTCCGGGCAGGTACTTCGAACGGATATAGATGGTGAGGTTTGTATATCTCTCGTTAGTAGCCGCTTGCAGCGCCAACCGTGTCGATAGTGAATTTATTGAGCATACCCATCAAATGGATGGGTATGCCTAAAAGAGCCACAGCTTTAGCGTTTCCAGTGGCCGGACTTACCGCCTTTTTTCTCTTCCAGCTGGATATTGCTCATCACCATCCCCTTGTCGACGGCCTTACACATATCGTAAATGGTTAGCAGGGCAACCTGTACCGCCATCAGTGCTTCCATCTCTACACCGGTTTGTCCTTTGGTTTCAACTGTGGCGTAGCAGTCGATACGATTATCGCTCTCATCGGTATTAAACTCGATGTCGACATGAGTAAGCGCTAGTGGGTGACAAAGCGGAACCAGTTCGGATGTCTTTTTACACCCCATGATGGCCGCAATGCGTGCAATACCCAGTACATCCCCTTTTTTATGTCCGCCTTGCAGGATTAATTGCAAGGTAGAAGCTTGCATGTGGATGCTTCCACTGGCAATCGCGGTACGATGGGTAACGTCTTTGTCACCAACATCTACCATGTGGGCTTCACCAGACTGATTAAAATGGGTCAATTCACTCATATATTTGGGTCCGTATCTTTAGCTATCTCGATATGATGATATTATATTCAAATAGTCTGTTTAAGTAGTTAGATATTATGACCATAGCGATAAAATTCTTTGCCAGCTTGCGAGAAACGGTGGGGCAAGCTGAAAATAGTCTGAATAGTTCCAGTATTATGACAGTGGATGATGCTTGGCGAGAAGCAACAAACAGCATGGACATGCCTGCTAATATGTTGATCGCGGTGAATATGGAATATGTTGAGCGTGGCGCCAGGGTGAAAGATGGCGATGAAGTTGCTTTTTTCCCACCTGTTACCGGAGGCTAGTGGTGCATATCGAGATATTGACTGATGTATTTCAACCCTGGCAGTGGCTGGAGCAATATGAATCGGCCAGGCGGGATGTGATGGCAGGTCAGTTTGGTGCAACATCCGTTTTTATCGGTACCATGCGTGACTTCAACGAAGGTGATGATGTCTCGGTGATGCATCTTGAACATTATCCGGGCATGACTGAAAAATACCTGCAAAAGATTGCAGAAGAAGCCGAAGAACGTTGGGATATACAGGATAGTGTGATCTTGCATCGTGTCGGTGATGTTCGACCCGCTGATGCTATCGTGCTGGTCGCTGTTTGGTCTGCACATCGCGCCGATGCCTTTGATGCCAGTCGCTACCTGATGGAAGAGTTAAAATCACGTGCGCCATTCTGGAAAAAAGAGTCATTACTGGAAGGTGATGAACGTTGGGTAGAAAAAAATACCCCGGATCCTGGTGCTGAAAGGCTGATAGGTACTAATAAATAAAAAAGCGGCCTGAATTTTTATTCAGGCCGCTTTGATTTAGGTCGCCAACAAAACTTATTGCTGGTTGTATCGTTCCAGTGAGTCAACGATCTCTTTTTTCGCTTCTTCTGCGCCAACCCAGCCTTCAACTTTAACCCATTTCCCTTTTTCCAGGTCTTTGTAGTGCTCAAAGAAGTGGGATATTTGGGTCAACAGGATATCAGGAAGATCTTCAGGGGCATGTACATTGGCATAATGGCGACATAGTTTGTCAACAGGTACCGCCAGTATCTTGGCATCTTCACCTGCTTCGTCGGTCATTTTCAGCATACCAATAGGACGCACACGAATAACGCTACCGGTAATTAGTGGATGCGGTGCAGCGACTAATACATCTACCGGATCGCCATCATCAGACAGTGTTTGGGGGACAAATCCGTAGTTACATGGATAGAACATGGCTGTCGACATAAAGCGGTCGACCACCATGGTGCCGGAATCTTTGTCCAGCTCGTATTTAACAGGGGCGCCATTGGCGGGGATTTCGATGACAACATTCACATCATTTGGAACGTCATTACCAGGAGAAAGTTTTACCAAATCCATTACTAAGAGCCTCTAGGAAGGGTGACACGATAAATGGGATTGAATTATAGCTTCTGAGAAAGGGAAATAACAGAATATGCACTCCGCAGTATGAAAAAATGGCAGCCGAATTTTCTAAAAATAGAAAGTAAACAACGAAAATATTTAAAAAAAGCTCAAGCAAGCTATATTTTTGACCGATATGTATCAGTGATACGAAAAAATTGAGCTCTATGTTAAGAAATATGCGCGTAAAAAGTTAAGTGAGAGTAAAATCAGGATATATAGATAGAGTTTTATATCAGCACTAGATAATAAAAGATATTTTAGAAGTGTGATGGTGCTGATGGAAGGGTGAAAAGATATATATGAAGTTATAAAAAATATAAAAAGGCTATACATAGTACAAAAAC
>JABURU010000165.1 GCA_014762485.1 Gammaproteobacteria bacterium
GTTTTTTTTTTTTTATAGCTTCGTTCATGTATTATTCTGTTTCTTTCTGTTATGTTGTGTCTTTTTAATACTCCGGCGACCACCCACATTTATACATATTTGATCGTCGGCAGCGTCATATGTGGATAAGAGACAGTGCACATAGTTACCTGCTTATGTGAGTTAATCGTTACACTTCATTCAATCAGATGCGGCCAGATCGGTAAAGGAATTTAACCAACCAAATTCATGGATTAACTTGTCCATCGTGTCATCCAGCCCTGCA
Organism: Gammaproteobacteria bacterium; assembly: GCA_014762485.1. Classification (GTDB taxonomy): domain Bacteria; phylum Pseudomonadota; class Gammaproteobacteria; order Thiohalospirales; family Thiohalospiraceae; genus JABURT01. Next base: position 266 of record JABURU010000165.1, read on the forward strand.
CGGATCGTCATGCGCCTGCCTTCAACCGGGTGAGTAAATGATAACGCCTGCGCATGTAATAACAGTCGATGAACATCAAACTTGTCACGAAATAACTGGTTATGCTTTCCATCCCCATGAGTGGTATCCCCTACGATGGGATGAAAAATATGTTTCATATGTCGGCGGATCTGGTGTTTACGTCCCGTGCGTGGCATCACCTTAAGCAATGAGTAGCGCGCGGTTTGATAACGACCTACTGGATATGGCAGTTCAATCGTCGCCAGTCGCTGGTACTCGGTGACGGCTTCCTGCGCCGCCTTATCCTGACGCGCCTTACGGTCGGCAATCTTATCCAGCTCTTCCTTTAACGGATAATCGATCAACTCGTGTTCATTGCTATAGCCTCGCACAACCGCAAGGTAGGATTTTTGAACCTGGTTTTCGACAAACTGCACCATCATCTTTCGGGCGATGTCCTGCTGCAGGGAAAACAGCAATACACCAGAGGTCGGTTTATCCAGGCGATGCAGGGGAAACACACGCTGACCGATATGATCACGTACCATCTGCAGGGCAAAACGTGTCTCATGTCGATCTATTTCACTACGATGCACCAGCAAGCCAGAAGGTTTATTGATGGCAACAAAGTAATCATCATGAAAAAGGATATTCAAACCCGTCACCTACCAACAAATTGTTTATTCACCATATACCTGTACGCTGACCTTACGTTGGCGCGGCCCGTCCAGTTCATAGAGCATAACCGACTGGTATTGTCCCAACACCATCTCACCATTTACTAACGGGATTACCTCGGAGCTACCCAGTAACATCGACGCCAGGTGTGAGTGCGCATTTTCCGGTTCATCATCCGGGCAGTCACGTAGATGTATATCATTGTGTAGATACTTATTCGTTGATGGGATCAGGCGTTGTAAAAAGGCCTTAATATCTTCTATCAGGCGCGCTTCATTTTCATTAATCGCAATACCTTCGCCTGTGGTTAATTCGATAAAGGAGGGAATAACCTTCAAAGTAGGGGCCCAGCAAAAGTTAAGCCCACATACTAGTGGGTCTAACGATAACTGACCAGTACTAACCTAGCTTTTATGCTTTATCAAATTTTCGATCAGGTCCATGGGCAATGGAAATACGATGGTATTTGATCGCTCACCTGCAATCTCAGTTAATGTTTGCAGGTAACGTAATTGCAAGGCCTGTGATTGCTTCGACAGAGTATGCGCGGCTTGCAGCAGTTTTTCAGCCGCCTGCATCTCTCCCTCGGCATGAATAACCTTGGCTCGACGAGCACGTTCCGCTTCCGCCTGCTTGGCAATCGCGCGTACCATGCTTTCATCCAGATCCACATGCTTAATTTCAACATTAATCACCTTAATACCCCAGGCATCGGTTTGTTGATCAAGAATATTCTGAACATCGGCATTGAGGCGCTCACGCTCGGCCAGCATTTCATCCAGCTCATGCTGCCCCAGTACAGAACGTAGTGTCGTTTGTGCCAACTGGCTGGTCGCTTCGAAAAAATTCTCTACCTGTATAATCGCCTTATCGGGCTCAATCACGCGAAAATAGACCACCGCATTTACATTCACGGAGACATTATCCCGAGAGATCACATCCTGACTAGGCACATCCATCACGATGGTGCGCAAGTCTACCCGTACCATTTGTTGTATCATGGGGATGACGATGATAAAGCCCGGGCCTTTTACCCGCCAGAATCGGCCAAGTAGAAAAATGACCCCACGCTCATATTCACGCAAGATCTTTATTGCACTCACCAGAAACAGCAGTACAAGTAGAACGATCATATAAGATGCATACGCTGACATGTTAGTAACTCCTGTTCGCTATAGTTTATCGTTTTCCAATGGCTCTATATTCAGTGTTAATCCATTTACCCTGGTCACCTTCACCCGCTGATCTTTTTTTACCGGTTTGTCGCTTACCGCGTTCCAGCTCTCACTATGCAGCATGACCCTACCGCTGTGTTCAAAGTCATCAACGACCACTGCCTCACTTCCTTCCAGCTCTTCCAGTCCACTAACAACGGGTTTGTGCCGGGCTTTGATTGCCAAATTAATCATCATACTGAACATAATGATGCTTAATACAGTGAAGGCAACGATCACCGAGATATCGATACCAAATCCCGGTACATCGGTATCGATTAAGATAATCGAACCAAAGACAAACGCGATCACACCACCAATACCTAACATGCCAAAGCTCGGCTCAAAGGCCTCGGCCACCATCAAGCCGATACCAAGTAGTATTAAACCCATACCGGCATAGCTGATAGGCAACATCTGAAATGCAAACAGGGCCAATAATAGACATATCGCGCCAATGGTGCCGGGTACCAGGCCACCCGGGTTATAGAACTCCAGGATCAAGCCATAAATACCGATTAGCATTAATATGTAAGCGACATTGGGATTGGTTAATACACTAAGTAACTCTGTACGCCAGTCCGGATCTATTTTCGTCAGCGGGGAGTTTTTACTATTTAACTTCCGCTGATGTCCATGTATATCAAATTCACGCCCATGTACCTTGTGCAATAAGTCCTGAATATCACTGGCCATGAGATCAATGACATTCAATTTCAGCGCATCATTGGCAGGTAAACTGGCGGCCTCACGCACCGCTTTCTCAGCCCATTCCTGATTACGTCCCCGCAACTGTGCCAGGCCACGAATATAGGCGATCGCATCGTTAATGGCCTTTTGTTTCATCGCATCAATATTGTCGGTAGCGGTCTCTTTCTTGGAGGTGACTTTATCTTTCTCCGTCGGAGTTTTGCCAGGAGTAGGAAGGCCGCCTATTTGTACCGGTGTTGCCGCCCCCAGATTGGTGCCCGGAGCCATTGCCGCAATATGACTGGCATAAAGGATATAGGTACCAGC
>JABURU010000071.1 GCA_014762485.1 Gammaproteobacteria bacterium
TATAAGTGTACTGTTGTGGTTATTGTTAATACATCGCGTTGGGTACCAGATTTGTCCTCTTGCCATTCGATACTTAAAGCACCTTTGACCATCTGCGGATCATGACCGCCGCGCCAGAGATGGCGGCGGCTATCACGTATCGGGCCACCCGGCACCAACGGGCGTTGCACCAGCGGCATGTGGCACTGGACACATCCAAGATGTTCTATACCACCGACCTTTCGCTCTCCGCTCTCACCCTGGATAAAAGCCTGTTCCTGTTCGGAGAGCCTCAACGGTATAGCGGCAGAGAGTGTCTCCTTCGGCCCGCCATCAGAAGCGGACTTCTGCATCAGGCTGGCGACATACTCCAGGTCCTCTTTATCAGGCGGCCTGGCCAGGGTACTTTCGATCTCCGCCACTGTCCCGCAGGGTGGAAAGCGGAAAAAGGTATCCCAGCGATCCCCCTCCACCACATGGCAGCGCACGCACACCTGGTTGGGATCGGTGATTCGCTGCACCTCGTGCGGGGCCTGGGTATCACCCATTACACCGACGATCTTGCCTTCACGATAATGGCAGGCGGCACAGGTGACGCCCTCATGCTGCAATTTGGGATCAAAGTCCGGATTCTCTTTCAGGATAGGGTCCCATTTGTCCGTATCACGATAGCCCAGCACCTTGTCGGGCAACTGGCGATCCAGAGGTGTATGACACATACGGCAGGAGTGTTGACTGCCATCGAATTTCCAGTCCACCTGAAAATAGGGATCGGTCCAGGCCTCGCTATGGATAGTCGTTTGCCATTCCTGATAGATATCCTGATGACAGGCGGCGCAGCTTTTGGCACTCAAATCCCCAACACGGGATGGGCCTGTGTGGTATCGATGGGCCAGGCGAAATGGTCATCGACGACAAAGATATTCATCGGGCGCAGTAACCGCCATATCAGAAACCCGATCAGCAAGATCGCCATCATAATAATAATCATACGCCTTTTGCTCATGCCCTTATCTCACAGCACGCTGTTCATAACGCTTCCGTTAGCTGGATTTCATAATCACAAGCCGGCCATCACGGCATCTTGATCCCATTGCCGGACCATACTAAGTATGGTGGTCGAGTTTACCGCTTCCGGGTTATAGGCAATATTCAACTCCTGATGATGCTGTGGGCTGAAATGAACCGAAACGATACCATCCAGACTACTAATTTCCTGCTCAATATGCTCACGTTGTTCCGCTGATAGTTCAGGGTGTACATGAATCATTATGTCGGTGATGTTCATCGCAGTCTCCTTGGCCGCATCTATCGGCTGTTTCAGGTGTTACAAAACGTATTACTCCAATAAATCCCGTTTCTTTTGTTCAAACTCTTCGCGCTCTATTTCCCCTCGGGCGTAACGTTCCTGCAGAATCTCTAGAGCGGTTTTTGAACTTTGCTGTGAACTTATACCGCTGCCGCTGGAAAGCCACTTAACCAGCGCAACCATCCCCAGAATGATCAAGATCCAAATCAGTATCATGAATATTCCTCCAAAACCCGATCCCCAGGCTCCAGCTGACCCCATATTCATACCCTCCATCATTGTGCTTCTCCCTTTTATTCAAACAGACTCATGACACCATAACTGTATCTTCTGCAATCATCATGAGAACCCTTTACTCCAACACAAGGCACAAGGCACAAGGCACAAGGCACAAGGCACAAGGCACAAGATTTCAGCTGAGTCTTATACTTTTGTCTTCATCAAAAGGTTAATACGTTGTCACTCTCCTTCACCCATGCAGCCAGTGATTTCATCGACCCCTTTTCAATGCCAGCGATCAGCTCTCCTTCTGCGATACCATAATCATCTAAGGCCATGCCACAGGCGCGTACCTCCAGCCCACACTCGATGAGTTCGCTCAACAATTCCTCCAGGTTAGTGTCTCCCTCCGCCACCTGATGCCCTGAGCGCCCAACCTCAACCCCCTTATCCAGCAAATGCACCTGTACCTCCATATCTTCGGCGAGGGATGCCCCAGCAAAACGCAGTGCATGCCAGGTGTTGTTATCCCCCTGATACGGTGCAGCCTTAATAATGATTGTCACGATAGACATTGCTTAATCTCCTCTCTATTTCAAACAGATGGGCTAAATTCGCCTAAAGACAACAATCCGGCGAGTAATTACGAACCTGAGGCCGACACTCGCTTACCCAGCATTAGTAAATAAGCTTTAATACGCTTAGCATTGGCACCCCGATCAATCTTTCCCAAACGGGAATGGGAGCGCACATCCACCTGTGTCTTACCATCCACATCTTGTAGACGAATAACTACATTGTCTTTAAACCCAAACAGGAGGCTGCTATCTACAGCCTCGATTTGCAATTCTTCATTATTCTCGGCCACGATCTCCCACCCCATATCACGAGCTACTACGGAGGCTAGTGGAAATGCCTGTTCGGTATCCATGGATAGATACAATGGCTTAAGTTCGGGATAGCCCCATTGCTGCAGCTTGGCCACCTCTTCCCCCGGGTAGGCTACTGCATTGGGAACATCCCAGAAGCTGGGAGGATCTTCGGTATCAGTACTGATATCGTTAATCGGTGGATAAGCATGTGCAGCGTATTCGAACCATAAAGTTGACCAAACCAGGGGCAATGCCAGCACCAACCCCAACAAGGCGGGAAATAATCCGCGGCAAACACCTCTTGGCCGGCTAAACCACAAACCCAGCAGAGATAGAAACAATGCCGTCCCAGCTAAATAGGCACCCCAGGTAAAACGCTCGATAGCCAAGACAAAGTGAAGCGTACCACCTCGATATCCCAATACGGCCATGGCCGAGACGGCTATGGCAATTACACTAACGATAAGTCCCAGCAGAGCCGTCTTCGACATACGTTTACTTACTGACACAGAGTTCCTCCTTCTTGCACCTGCTTTAAGGGTGTACCACACATAACTTTTGAAGTTCAGCGCCACACCTTCGTCATATCATGACGTAGATTATTAAGATGTCTCTGCCGTCCTATGGCTCTGCCAGGCAGTGATTAAGGCTATTGAAGCCCGATCTATCTCCTCATCCGTGGTCGGCACACCCACCGATAAGCGCACTGCCCCGCGAGCACGTTCTACAGGGAGCCTCATTGCCCCTAGCACACCGCTGATACTTTCACTATCCGCATGACAGGCGGAG
>JABURU010000183.1 GCA_014762485.1 Gammaproteobacteria bacterium
CAAGGAGGTAAATAACAATGAGTACAGAAATGACACATGATGATCATCACGGACCGGCAAAAGGCCTGAAGAGATGGTTATTTACAACAAACCATAAGGATATCGGTACGCTGTATCTGTGGTTCGCCTTTATTATGTTCCTGGTTGGTGGCGTGATGGCACTGGTCATTCGTGCCGAACTGTTCCAGCCTGGTATGCAGGTGGTAGACCCACTGTTCTTTAATCAGATGACGACCATGCATGGTCTGATCATGGTATTTGGAGCAGTGATGCCAGCCTTTGTCGGCTTGGCCAACTGGCTGGTGCCGATGATGATTGGTGCGCCTGACATGGCCTTGCCTCGTATGAACAACTGGAGCTTCTGGATCCTGCCGTTTGCCGGCACGATGTTGATCTCTACCATGTTCATGGAAGGCGGCGGCCCGGCTTTTGGCTGGACCTTCTACGCGCCACTGTCTACGACCTTTGCTCCTGAGAGTACCGACTTCTTCATCTTCTCGGTACACATGCTGGGTATCTCATCCATCATGGGTGCAATTAACATCATTGCCACCATTATGAACATGCGTGCACCAGGTATGACCCTGATGAAGATGCCTCTGTTTGTATGGACCTGGCTGATTACCGCCTTCCTGCTGATTGCTGTTATGCCGGTACTGGCTGGTGCGGTAACGATGATGCTGACCGATCGTAACTTCGGTACCAGTTTCTTTGATGCCGCTGGTGGTGGTGATCCGGTGCTGTTCCAGCACGTGTTCTGGTTCTTCGGTCACCCCGAGGTATACATCATGATCCTGCCTGCGTTCGGTGTGGTGTCTCACATCATTCCTACCTTCGCACGCAAAAAGCTGTTTGGTTATAGCTCGATGGTCTACGCGGTAGCCGCGATTGCCTTCCTGTCGTTCATCGTCTGGGCACATCACATGTTTACCGTCGGTATGCCGGTGGCTGCCGAGCTCTACTATATGTATGCCACGGTGATGATAGCGGTGCCGACGGCGGTGAAGGTGTTCAACTGGACCGCGACGATGTGGAAAGGCTCAATGACCTTTGAAACTCCCATGTTATGGGCACTGGGTTTTGTCTTCTGCTTTACCGTAGGTGGCTTTACTGGCCTGATGCTGGGTGTCGCCCCGGTTGACTTCCAGTATCACGATACCTATTTCGTAGTCGCGCATTTTCACTATGTACTGTTAACCGGTGCGGTATTCTCGATCATCGCCGCGGTTTACTTCTGGTTGCCAAAATGGACCGGAAACATGTACGACGAAACACTGGGTAAGTGGCACTTTTGGTTGTCGATGATATCGGCCAACGTATTGTTCTTCCCTATGCACTTTACCGGTCTGGCGGGTATGCCTCGTCGTATTCCTGACTATGCGGTGCAGTTTGCGGACTTCAATATGTGGTCATCCATCGGTGCGTTTGCCTTTGGTGCCAGCCAGTTGATCTTCCTATGGCTGGTGATCAAGTGTATCCGCGGTGGCGAGAAGGCAACTGATCAGGTCTGGGAAGGTGCGGATGGTCTGGAGTGGACCATACCTTCACCTGCGCCTTATCACACCTTTGAGACCCCACCTCAGGTGAAGTAAGCGAATATAAGTAGTAGCCCCGCTTAACCGCGGGGCGGTATCAAAATAGTAGAGGCAGTACAGAGATGAATCTGGATAAAAGCAAACAGGAAACAAACCTGACCAAGACATTGATTTTTTTATTAATCATCGTTTTTGGCTTTTACTTCGGATACATACTGTATAGATGGTGAGATGAATGGATAAAGAAAGCCAGCAACATGCCAATAAAAAACTGACACGAAAATTGCTATTTGCAGCCGTGTTTATGTTTGGCTTTGGTTTTGCGTTGGTCCCCCTTTATAACGTGATGTGTGACGTACTTGGTTTGAATGGTCGTTTTGTTGATATACAGCAAGGTGACTATCAACCTGGCACAGCAAGTAGCATTACACGTGTTGATGATTCTCGTCTGATTACGGTTGAATTTTTGGCCAATGTAGATCGCAATGCTCCCTGGGAGTTTCGTTCGATGACCAAAAAAATGAAAGTACATCCAGGTGAAATAAAGGAAGTTAATTACTTTGCCAAAAACCTAGGGCAGCAAGATATTGTTGCACAGGCTGTACCCAGCCTGGTTCCAGGCAGAGCAGTGAAATATTTCACCAAGATGGAGTGCTTTTGCTTCAAGCAACAACTGTTTAAAAAGGGTGAAGGAAAGATGATGCCATTACGGTTTTTCGTCGACCCTGATCTACCCAAGGACGTAAATACTATCAGTATCGCCTATACATTTTTTGATACCACAAAGAATGCAAAGAAATCTTCAGGACGGAGTGAGTTGGCAAGTGCTCAAACCGTTCATTCAGGAACGGCTGCAAAGTGAGTTGCTTTGTAGTGAATACTTGCCACAACTACCATTAAAGAGGGGTAGCTATGTCACATACATCAGATAGTTACTATTTGCCCGAACCAAGTCATTGGCCTCTGGTCGGTTCGGTTGCATTGTTTACCACCTTTGGTGGCTTTGCATCGATGATGCATGGCGGAACATCACTGTGGTTCTACATCGGTATGGCACTACTGGCATTTATGATGTTTGGCTGGTTTAGCCAGGTTGTAAATGAAAGTGAGAGCGGAAAGTATAACGCTCAGGTGGATCGTTCTTTCCGTATGGGAATGATGTGGTTCATTTTCTCCGAGGTGATGTTCTTCGCCGCGTTCTTTGGTGCCTTGTTATATGTGCGTCAATGGGCAGGCCCATGGTTGGCTGGTGAAGGCAATAACGCAATGACCAATGAGCTACTGTGGTCCGGTTATGAATATGTCTGGCCTACAAATGGTCCTAGTGAAGTAGGTGGAAGTTATCAAGCCATGCCTGCGTGGGGGCTTCCAGCGATCAATACCCTGATCCTGTTAACCTCTGGCCTGACCGTAACCTGGGCACATTGGGGATTGAAGAAAGAGAACCGCAAGCAGCTGATATTAGGTCTATTCCTGACGGTGGTTCTGGGCTTCCTGTTTGTCGGCTTACAGGCGTATGAGTATGGTCACGCCTACAGTGATCTGAATCTGAAACTGACGACAGGTATATATGGCTCTACCTTCTATATGTTGACGGGTTTCCACGGTCTGCATGTAACGATAGGT
>JABURU010000300.1 GCA_014762485.1 Gammaproteobacteria bacterium
CAGGCGCCGTGCCTTGTCTATCGTTGTGATTCCGATCTGACTCACACGCCGATGTTTCACCAGATAGAAGGCTTGATGGTGGATGAAAAGGTTAGCTTTGCTGATTTGAAGGGGATCCTGGATGACTTCCTGCGTAACTTCTTCGAACAGGAGCTGAAGGTGCGTTTCCGTCCCTCTTATTTCCCCTTCACCGAGCCATCCGCCGAGGCCGATGTGCAGTGTGTGAACTGTGGTGGCGAGGGTTGCCGTGTCTGTAGTCATACCGGCTGGCTGGAAGTCCTGGGTTGCGGCATGGTGCACCCGAAGGTGCTGGAGTCGGCAGGCATCGATTCTGAGAAATACACCGGCTTTGCCTTTGGTATGGGGGTCGAGCGTCTGGCGATGTTGCGCTATGGCGTGAATGATTTGCGCCTGTTCTTTGAAAATGATCTGCGCTTCCTGAAGCAGTTTAAATAGAAGGGGATAGCCAGTATGAAATTCAGTGAACAGTGGTTACGCCAGTGGGTCAACCCATCATTATCAACAGAAGAACTGTGTCATCAGATCACGATGGCAGGTCTGGAAGTGGACGCTATCGAACCCGTTGCCCCTCCATTCAATAATGTGGTGGTGGCCGAGATTGTGACGGCTGAGCGTCACCCCGATGCCGACAAGTTACAGGTCTGCCAGGTGAATACCGGTGAAGAGACCGTACAGATCATCTGTGGTGCCGCCAATGCCCGTGTTGGCCTCAAGGTGGCCGCAGCCCAGGTGGGGGCTAATCTGCCTGGTGATTTCAAGATCAAGAAGGCCAAGCTGCGCGGTGTCGAGTCTTTTGGCATGCTCTGCTCGGAAAAGGAGCTGGGGCTGGCTGAATCGGCTGATGGCATCATGGAGCTTGCTCCCGAGGCGCCGGTTGGTAGCGATATTCGAGATTATTTAGGCCTGGACGACAACACCATCGAGGTGGGGTTGACCCCAAACCGCAGTGATTGTCTGAGTATTGCCGGTATCGCTCGCGATACCGGCGTGCTATGCCGTGAGGCGGTGACCGAGCCGGACGAAAAATCTATCCCGGATACCATTAGTGATACCTTCCCGGTCAGTATCGAGTCAACGGATGACTGTGCCCGCTATGTAGGACGGGTGATCAAGGGCATTAATCGTCAGGCACAAACCCCTGTCTGGATGCAAGAGCGATTGCGCCGTAGTGATATTCGTAGTCTGGATCCGGTGGTGGATGTGACCAACTACATCCTGCTGGAGTTAGGGCAGCCGATGCACGCCTTTGACCTAGGCAAGCTTTCAGGGGGCATTAAGGTTCGTCAGGCGACAGCTGGGGAAAAGTTAACCCTGTTGAACGATCAGGAGATCGAGCTGAAAGACGGCAGCCTGGTGATTGCCGATGATAATGGTCCCTTGGCGCTGGCGGGCATTATGGGGGGGGCCTCCTCTGCGGTAAGTGAGTCTAGCGTTGATATCTTTCTGGAAAGTGCCTTTTTTGCCCCAGATGCCCTGGCCGGACGTGCCCGTGGCTACGGGCTGCATACCGACTCATCACATCGTTTCGAACGTGGTGTGGACTACCAGCTGCAACGCCGTGCCATTGAACGTGCCACGGAATTACTGCTGGATATCGTCGGAGGGGCAGCCGGCCCGATTACCGAAGTGGTTGCAAAGGACAAGTTGCCGTCGCGTGACACCATTACTCTCCGTGCTGAACGCATAGAACGCGTACTGGGTACTTCCTTTGATGCGAACGAAGTGACTGACATTCTGCAGCGTTTGGGGATGGAAGTGCAGGCCAATGGCGATAGTTGGCAGGTAACACCCCCAAGCTATCGTTTTGATATTGCCATCGAGGTGGATCTTATTGAGGAGCTGGCGCGCATACATGGTTATGACAATCTGCCCAGCCATCCACCCACAGGCTCATTGGCGATGGCTCCGCGCAGTGAGTACCAGGGCGACTTGAAGCGTCTGCGCCAGATGTTAAATGTTCGCGATTACCAGGAAGTCATTACCTATAGCTTCGTGGATCCTGGCTTACAGGCTGTTTTAGAGCCAGAGCTACAGGCGGTGAAGCTGTCTAATCCGATTTCATCCGAAATGTCGGATATGCGTACCAGCTTGCTGACCGGACTTGTCTCGACAGTACAACATAATTTAAACCGTCAACAAAACCGTGTGCGGATCTTCGAAAGCGGCCTTAAATTTATTCAGTCCAGTGACGACATTGTACAAACCCAGGTCATCGGTGGAGCGATATGTGGCAATCGTTACGATGAACAGTGGTCACAGACTTCAGAAAAGCTCGATTTCTACGATATTAAGGGTGATGTAGAGGCTTTGTTATCTCTCTATGGAGTAGAAGCAGACTACCGGCCAGCAGCTCATCCGGCATTACACCCTGGCCAGAGTGCCGAGGTGGCGGTGAATGGAGAGAGCATTGGCTGGTTAGGAGCGCTTCATCCGGCGATTCAACAAAAGCTGGGCCTGGATCAGTCCGTACTGGTATTTGAGCTACAACTGGAGAAGATACTAACTGCCTCGATCCCTGTATTCAAATCGCTCTCCAGGTTCCCGGCGATTCGTCGTGACTTAGCGATTTTAGTGGATCAAGATGTTTCCGCTCAAAGCGTCAAGGAATGCATTCATCAGGATGCCTCCGAGATCCTGCAAGATCTCATCCTGTTTGATGTATATGTTGGCAAAGGTATTGATTCTGGTAGAAAAAGTCTGGCCCTAGGCTTGACCTTACAGGATAATTCACGCACTCTTACTGACGAAGAAGTAGAAGAATTTATCTCCAAAATCGTATCTGGACTGGAGTCTCGGATCGGAGCGACCTTGAGAGTATAGGAAATGGCGCTGACGAAAGCAGAAATGGCGGAACGTCTCTTTGAAGAACTTGGGCTGAACAAGCGTGAAGCCAAGGAACTGGTAGAGATGTTTTTTGAGGAAATTCGCCAGGCACTGGAAAATGGCCAGCAGGTGAAATTATCCGGCTTTGGAAATTTCGATCTGCGTGACAAAGGACAACGTCCCGGCCGTAATCCGAAGACTGGGGAGGAGATCCCGATCACGCCTCGTCGTGTGGTGACTTTCCGTCCAGGACAAAAACTGAAGGCCAGGGTAGAGGCATATGCCTCTACCCTGGCCTTCAG
>JABURU010000070.1 GCA_014762485.1 Gammaproteobacteria bacterium
CGCTCATGAAGATCTCGCGCTGCTTGGCCATCTCCTCGGGCTTCTTCTTACCCATAGCACGACGCAACAGGTCGGCGCCACCCAGGCTGTAATTACCGATAATCTGGGAGATCTGCATGACCTGTTCCTGGTAGACGATGACCCCGTATGTAGGGGCCAGCACGTCTTCCAGTTCATCGAAAGGGAACTCCACCGCAGCACGACCATGCTTACGGTTAATAAAGTCATCCACCATGCCCGACTCCAGCGGGCCGGGACGGAACAGGGCCACCAGGGCGATGATGTCTTCAAAGGTATCTGGCTGCAGACGTTTGATCAGATCCTTCATACCTCGGGATTCCAGCTGGAAAACCGCGGTAGTCTGACACGCCTTTAGTAGCTCAAATGATGCTCGATCATCCAGAGGAATCGAGACTATATCGATCTCTTCGCCAATTTGACCTTTCACGTTGTCGATGGCCCAGTCGATGATGGTCAGGGTTCTTAGACCAAGAAAGTCGAACTTCACCAGGCCAACGGCTTCGACATCATCCTTATCAAACTGGGATACCAGACCGCTGCCATTTTCTTCACAGTAGATCGGGGTAAAATCGGTCAGCTCGGTAGGCGCAATGACCACACCACCGGCATGCTTACCGGCATTACGCGTCACGCCTTCCAGTTTCAACGCCATGTCGATGATATCGTGGACCTCCTCGTCCTCTTCATAACGCTTACGCAGCTCTTCTTCCTGCTCCATCGCCTTGGTCAGGGTAATACCCACCTCGAACGGGATCTGCTTGGAGATGGAGTCGACAAAGCCATAGCCATGACCCATCACGCGGCCGACATCACGCACCACCGCCTTGGCCGCCATCGTGCCATAGGTAATGATTTGCGAAACCTTTTCACGCCCATAGTGCTGGGCCACGTACTCAATCACCCGGTCACGCCCTTCCATACAGAAGTCGACATCAAAGTCAGGCATCGATACACGCTCAGGGTTAAGAAAACGCTCGAACAGCAGATCGTATTCCAGTGGGTCCAGATCGGTGATCAACAAAGCGTATGCCACCAGTGAGCCAGCGCCAGAGCCACGTCCAGGACCGACCGGTACACCATTATTCTTCGCCCACTTAATAAAGTCGGCGACGATTAGGAAGTAACCTGGGAAGCCCATTTGATTGATGACGTCCAGCTCGATCTGTAAACGCTCGTCATAGGGCATACGAAGATTGGCAAAATCAGGAGCGGTACGATCAAACAGAAAATCCAGGCGCTGCTCCAGACCTTCCCAGGATTGCTGACTGAAGAACTCTTCCATCGTCATTCCTGCCGGTACCGGGAAGTCGGGCAGGAAGTTTTTCCCCAGCGTCAGCTCAACATTGCAACGGCGGGCAATCTCTATTGTGTTTTCCAGCGCCTCAGGGATGTCGGCAAACAGCTCCATCATCTCTTCTGGGCTGCGTAGGTATTGCTCTTCACTATAATTTTTCGGCCGGCGGGGATCGTCCAGGGTACGACCATCGTGTATACAGACACGGGCTTCATGCGCCTCAAAGTCATCCGCCTTGATAAAACGTACGTCATTGGTAGCCACTACGGGTAGTTCGTGCTGCACTGCCAGGTCGATCGCGGCGTGGATATAGTCTTCCTCACCCTCTCGCCCAGTGCGCTGCAGCTCCAGGTAATAGGCATCCGGAAATAATGCCTTCCAGCCTGCCACCAGTTGCGAGGCCTGATCCAAGTCTCCTGCGAGGATGGCCTTGCCCACATTACCTTCTCGCCCGGCGGACAATGCGATGATGCCGTCGGTCATGCCTGAAAGCCACTCCTTGCGCAGCATCGGGATTCCCCGTACCTGCCCTTCCATATAACTGCGTGAGATCAGCTTGGTAAGATTGCGATACCCCTGGTTAGTGCGGCACAGTAATACCAGTCGAGTGGGATTATTGCTGTCGCTTTCGTGATGCAACCAGACATCCGCGCCGAAAATGGGCTTGATGCCGGCCCCCATTGCCGCCTTGTAAAATTTGACCAGGCCAAACATATTGCCTTGATCGGTCATGGCCACTGCGGGCATACCCAACTCGGCCGCGGCTTTGACCAATGGCTTCATCCTGACGATGCCATCGGCCATGGAAAATTCGGTGTGTAATCTGAGGTGTACAAAAGTCGGTTGCATATGGGTAGTGTTCCCTACCCGGCAAAGAGGTTCAAGTCTTGACATGAACAAACTTGAGCTAAGCCCGATGCACAAATATTGTCATGTTTGCCTCATTATTGAGACAACTAGAGGAAAAATTTTAACCCGCCTTATTTGATACAGTGGCCTCAATTTCTAGCATCAAGATAGAGAATTTCCCGGCAAGCTCTATAGCCAGCCGTAATGCATCCGGGTTCTCTGCTCGTGCGCTGGACTCTAACTCCACAGCGAACTGATACAGCTCCATAGCCTTAATATTGCCCGTCACCGATTTTAACTTATGCGCTAAGTCAGCAAGCGGCTGGTATGCCTGCTTATTAACAAGCTGCTCCAGCTCCTTATCGGTATGTTGGTAATGCTCCAGTGTCGATTGTAGAATTTTATTCATTAATTGTTCACGATTAGCAAATGCCTGCTGCAATGCTTGCCAGTCGATTAATGGCATTGAATCGGTACCTGTGCCTTGAATAAGGTCAGGTGTTTTTAACAACTCTGGGACCTCACCTGGTAGTGGTTCAGTGTTATTTCCACTGGCTTCTCTATATGTTTTAAGATCGTCGAGATAAGGCGCCTTTCATCTATAGGCTTGGTAACATGCTCTACCATTCCTGCCTGAAGACACTTATCCCGCTCTTCATCCAGGGCATGGGCAGTCAGTCCGATGACAGGCAAGTTTGGAGCCTGGCGGAGTAAGCGTCTTGTTGCTTCATAACCATCCAGCCCGGGCATCTGAATATCCATTAGTATCACATCAAATGCCATGGCCCCTTTTTCACTAATAATACCCAACACCTGCTGGCCATCTTCGGCAAATGTCACTTTAGCACCTTCATGAACTAATAAGTCATCTAGTATAAAACGATTAACTTCCATATCATCCGCAGCCAGTATCGACACACCATCCAGTTGTGGCCCTTGTCTCTTTCTGTCTCTTATACCAATCTCCGAGACCACGAGAC
>JABURU010000069.1 GCA_014762485.1 Gammaproteobacteria bacterium
ATGGCGCCTGGCAAACGAAAATGGAATCGTTACCTCATGCCCAGCGTTAATATCACTGACACTGGCATCATCCATCTCCGGCTTACTCATTCACAGCCTCGGTCACCGCAGAGTTATCAGGGTGTGTACTCATATACTCTTCAAAGGTAGGAGGAAGATCGAGATACTTGTCAAACTCCTGTAGGACAGGTGTCTCTTCCTCTGCCAGGAAGCTTCTCATCTCTTCCTTGGCGGCAAGTTGCTGAACTCGAATGTAGTTATATTTTTCGCTACTTAGCAGCGTTCCCTGGTTGGTATCACGAATGATCGTCGGCTTGAGGAAGATCATCAAGTTGCGTTTCACTTTGACACTTTTATGGTAGCGGAACAGCCAGCCCAGTACCGGTATATCACGTAAGCCCGGAACTCCCTGCTCGACCTCCTGAACCTGCTCATCGACTAAGCCCCCCAGTACCAACATCTTGCCATCATCGACCATCACATTGGTTTTTAACGAACGGTTGGTGGTCGCCGGGCCAAAATCGCCTTCCGAACCAGGGATCACACTGGAGACCTCCTGCTCGATGGCAAGGCGGATGGCACTGCCCTCATTGATCTGAGGAGTTACCTTTAAGGTCAAACCCACCTGCTCTCGATTAATGGTGGTAAATGGGTTGGTTGGTGTCGAACCACCACCGGTATTGGAATAACTGCCGGTAACAAACGGACGCTCTTCACCGACGGTGATTTCCGCCTCTTCATTATCGAGGGTGACAATACTGGGAGTAGACAGGACATTGACCCCGGTATCCCCACTTAAAGCCTGTAGTACACCGGCCATATCACGACTACCACCGCCGACGCTACCAAACGCCAGAGCCGCACCATTAACCGAGATACCTGTACCAGCGGCAATACCGGCGGCGAGATCCACGATCGAGTTGCCCGAACTGGGGAAGTTAATGGCCCCTGTAGGGCTATTGGTTCCATTTGTTACACCGTCAAACAACCACTGCACCCCCAACTCACGCACCCGGTCATCGGAGACCTCGGCAATAATGGCTTCAACCATCACCTGGGCACGCGGCACATCCAGCTTGGCAACAACGGATTTTAAAGTACGCAATTGTTCGGGAGGAGCGGTAATAACCAGTGCATTGGTGCCCGCGTCGGCCTGTATACTGACCGAGTCTTGCGAAGCCACGCCCTTACCGCCCCCTTTCCCTTTTGCCTTGTTCTCCGCCTTACTGACCCCGGTCAATACCTTGGCCAGATCTTCGGACTTGGCATAGCGTAGGTAAACTACCTGGGTGTTGCCAGTCTCTATGCCTAGCGGCTCGTCTAGCTGGGCTATCAAGCTACGAATTCGGCTGCGCCAGGCGGTATCACCAGCCAGTATCAGGCTATTGCTACGCTCATCAGCAATAAATGAGGGACCGGCCGCTTTCACCTGGCCAGCACTGGCAGCCTTGTTTTCCATCGAGCTTAAGATACGCACTACCTCCGTGGCCGAGGCATTTTTAAGGCTGACAACCTCCACTTCCGCGCGGCTGGGTTGATCAATGCTACGAATGATCTTTTCCAGGCGTAAAATATTGTCCGAGCGGTCAGACAGGATGAGAGAATTCGTTGGCTGATAAGCCGCGAGATGTGCGTGTTGAGGGAGCAGTGGCCGCAGGATCGGCACCAGTTGGGCCGCGGGCACATGATCGATGTGAAAAACACGGGTAATAAAGTCACTACTGTCCCGGGTCTTACCATTGGTCTGGGTAACTAAGGGACCCTGCTTGGCATTGGCGATGGGCACAATTTGATACACCTTGCCGGAAGGTACCACGGCATAACCATGCACCTGTAGCACGCTCATAAAGACTTCAAAAATATCCCTCGCCTTCATGCTTTTCGACGAAATGATCGTCACCTTGCCTTTAACTCTGGGATCGATAACAAAATTCTTACCGGTCACGCCTGAAACGGCTTCGATCACCTCATGAATATCCGTGCCCTTAAAGTGCAAAGTGGCTTTACTGCTATTCTTTGCCGCGTACGAGACAGGAGCCAACAACATACCAAGCATGATCAGTAAGTTCGCTATCAGGTAGAACTTGAGAGCCCGTTGCTGATTATCTCGTTTATGATTATTCATTTCGATACTCATTCGGTTAATTCCAGGGCAGGGCCAATGTCATCTTGCTGCCCCGCCTCTCTATATCAATGCTCAGTTGAGAAAGCTCAGGCAATTTTCCGTACAAAGCCATCACGGCTTCCGTATTGCTCAGGGGCATACCATTAACACCGGTAACGACATCCCCTGGTTGTAAGCCCATACGTTTAAACAGCTCGCGATCTTTACCAGGAAAAATTCGAAAGCCCTGAATTTGACCATTTTTACGCACTGGCCGTTGACGTATCATGCCCGCCAGTTCATTGGGTTGCGATAACAGGATTTGTTTATATTTTAGAACCTCTTCGCGACTCACCTTGGGATTGATTTTATTGCTAGCACTCGGCGCTGAGGCACTCTTTTCATCATCAGAAATAATCCAGGTGGTCTTTATTGGCATTCTCAGGGTTTCAAAGCGGCCGTTACGGGACAGGATCACCCTGTCACTATAAATTTCCTTCAACACCGCGCCGCCAGGCACACTTTCATTGATGCGATAGCTTCTCTCACTGCCAGATGAGACGATGAACGCCCTTGCCACCTGCCGATCCGGTGACGCAATAACGCCACTAAGTTGCAGATTTAAGCGAGTTTCGGGCGCATTCACTGGTGCTCCGGTATTCACCGGGGCCTGGCCATCGCCGAAAATGTTTAGTTGCGATACGGAAGGTGTCGATTGGGCGGAGCCGGATGAAGAGGGTTGAGGGCTGGTAATAAGCGGACTATATGCAGTAGTCGAGGTGACTGTTTCGATCACGGTCCAGGTGGTTAGCGAGCCAGAATAAGCAATGGACATAATCAAGGCATAGCTCATCCATTGGGCAATCATCTCATGACTGACCTGCTGGGAACGACTTAATATTTGTTGTACAAACTGCTTCATTTAGCTATCCAGGGTGACTTCCTTTCGTACTCCCCCGCTTTTAGTTATTCTTTAGCACACAAATAGATATCTCATAATGTTATGATACTACATTACATATATTCTGACACAATC
>JABURU010000162.1 GCA_014762485.1 Gammaproteobacteria bacterium
TTTTTAATTAGACTGCTTCATCCTAGATCTATAACATTCTATTCGTCGGCATCGTCAGAAGTGTTTAAGAGACAGTCGATAAGTAGTCACTACATTATTATATTATTATTCAGGCAATTGGCCTGCGATAAAGGAAACTTGAATCAGTCATCTATTTTCCTAGACTCTAGATATGCCCGTTAAATACATAACTAATGGCATACTTATACAGAGAGGGAGAGTAATGCAGCACAATAGCGATTCATTTCATACTAAGCCTGATGAATTACCCTTTATCGCCCCGTGTAAACAGCTAAATCTGTCTGACCCTCTGCATTGGCTGCAGCTGGGTTGGCAGGACTTTAAATCGGCACCTCGACAGAGCCTGATTTATGGTCTGGTAGCAACAATCGTAGCGTATTTAATCGCCTGGCTTGGTTACCAGTTTGGCAGTTTACCGTTTTTATTGACGCTGGGGGCCGTGGTGATGTTTCTGGGGCCGGTGCTGGCGGTTGGCCTGTATTCCATTAGCCGTCAGCTACAGCATGGTAAGGTTCCGGTATTAGGTTATTGTCTGAAGCAAGGCAAGCGCCATCTAAGTAATGAGCTGGTCTTTGCCATTATGTTAATGGTCGTTTTTTTAGTATGGGCCAGGGCCGCCTCGGTTGTTCATATCTTTTTTCCAGAGCAGGCTGGGGTCGGAATTAATGACTATGCTATTTATTTGCTGGTGGGGACTAGTGTTGGAGCTATCTTCTCGATTCTGGTTTTTGCTGCCAGTGCCTTTTCTTTGCCGATGTTTATGGATAAGAAAGCCGATACCATTACCGCGGTATTAAGCAGTATAAATGCGGTGTTAAAGAATAAACGGGTACTATTGCTTTGGGCACTATTAATACTACTCGGCATGATGATCAGCATGTTAACCCTGTTTGTGGCCCTGATGGTGATCTTGCCGGTAATCGGTTATGCCACCTGGCATGG
The DNA here is from genome assembly GCA_014762485.1 of Gammaproteobacteria bacterium. Taxonomy (GTDB): domain Bacteria; phylum Pseudomonadota; class Gammaproteobacteria; order Thiohalospirales; family Thiohalospiraceae; genus JABURT01. The sequence continues at coordinate 964 of JABURU010000162.1, forward strand.
ATATCGTGAAACTATTATGGCACAACAGTGGCCTTCACATGACGATATGGAATAGCTTATAAGATAGTTGTCGTAATACATGATAGCGAATTGTCGAGCACATAGGGTGTTAAACCCTCTACGAGGTATCATGCAATTGGTTCAGCTGGATGGTTGTAATGCGGTTAGCATGAATGGGGTAGAGTGGGGACTTTATCTCACAGATAGAAAAATACTCGATAGAGATAATTTTAATAGTACCATCCCATTTTACTCGCCCGAGATTAAGTATGGCGTATGGAGCAAATCAACAGGCCTTAGTCGCTCACCACTAATCGGCACGGTGGACGGTGAGCGTGTCGAGCGATTAGGACAGGCAATCCTGCAATACGTTCGCGAGTACGAAAATAGCGTACCTTTCAAGCAGGATGACCATTTTGAAGCCTGGCTATTGGATGATAGTACCAATAAGCCTGTAGCCTTACTGCAATCGGTGAGTTCTGCTCGTGAAATAGGGTACTTAGGAGAGGCAAAGTGGCGGCCTGGGCAACTCATCCGTGCCCAGTTTCACTCTTCGGCTGGGTTGACAGAGGCGGGCTCAGCCGCGGAAGCCATTCAGTCTAGTATTCAAAAGCGTTGTAGTGCCGGGCGTATCGGCTGGTTTGAGCGTAATCCTAATCACCATGATATCTACCGCTTCGAAGAACAGGAGCAGGTGGCTGTCGCGGTGGATACACTTCCATATTTTCCTGTTACTCTGGACTGGCAAGCTGCCGAGCAGCAACAACTGATCCAGGCATACCTGGACTGGCTATCTCCCTGGCTATTACTCGATCAACATATTCCCTTGCGCCTCAGGCATGATATGATCCCTATCGCATGTAAATATGTAGACAGGCTATACGCTATTAAGAAACTGCTGCCTGAATCTATCTGTCGCGATAACCGTATCAAAGTAGCATTAGTACAAGCCGCGATATCAGCCTGATGATAGTTCACATGCCAGTTAACTTTTTATTCCTTAATGAGGTTTTACTTCCGTGTCGAGTTATGAGCAGCGCTTTTCAGGTATTAAACGTTTATATGGAGAATCCATGTATCGCTTTTTACAACAGGCGCATATCTGTGTTGTGGGCATAGGCGGAGTTGGTTCATGGGCCGTGGAAGCCCTGGCGCGTACTGGCGTTGCAAGCATTACTTTAATTGATCATGATGATATTTCGGTTAGTAATACCAATAGACAGATACATGCAGTGCTACAGCATTATGAGCAATCGAAAGTAGAGATCATGAAGCAGCGTATTTTGGCGATAAATCCGGACTGCAATGTGATAGCGATTGATGACTTTCTAACCAGTACGAATATATCGAAATATATCTCCCCTGAGTTTGATTATGTGATAGATGCCATTGATGGCATTAAATTTAAGGCTGAATTGGTACATTATTGCCGGCGTAATAAGATACCAGTAGTGATGACCGGTGGAGCTGGTGGTCTGACAGATCCGACAATGATCGAAGTAACCGATTTAAACCGTACCTATAATGACCCGTTAGCAGCTAAAGTCCGTTCAAGGTTACGTCAGGAATTTGGATATAGTCGGGATAAAAAGAAAAAATATAGTATTGATTGTATATTTTCAACCCAACAGCAGGTGTACCCGAAGGATGACGGATCGGTTAGCCCCGAAAAGCCTGGTGTGCATGGGGTAACGTTAGACTGTGAGTCGGGTTATGGCTCGGCGACACAGGTGACCGCCAGTTTTGGTTTTACGGCGGTTTCCCATGCGCTGAAAAAGCTAAGTAACAAGCTTAAGTAATACAGTGTTAAATCGTTTTCTTTGCTTTCAGGTATAATAAGGCGAAATAGCCGTTTTTATCCTGCCATTGTTGTATCAAGTCGTAACCTGACTTTGCTAATAATTCCGAAATCATATCAAGATTATATTTATATGAATTTTCGGTATGAATGGTTTCGTTTTGTCTTAGATTAATTTTATGCCCGGCGAGATCAAAAGAGTGCTCATGTTCAGCTTTTAAATGCATCTCGATACGATTCAGTGCGGGGTTGTAAAAGGCAGAATGGCTAAAGATATCAGGATTTATGTCGCAATCCATTTCAGAGCGTATACGGCTGAGTAGATTGATATTAAAGTCAGCGGTGACCCCGGAGCGATCATTATAGGCACGATTC
>JABURU010000068.1 GCA_014762485.1 Gammaproteobacteria bacterium
AACTATCCGATCAACTTCAATTCCAGGCCCGCCATGACTCTCTTACCAGCCTGATAAACCGCCGTGAATTTGAGCGCCGGCTGGAGAATGCACTTGAAGATAGTAAGGCTGACCACACCAATCATCTTCTATGCTACCTGGATCTCGATCAGTTTAAAGTGGTTAATGACACCTGTGGTCATAGTGCAGGGGATGAGCTGTTAAAACAACTGGCGCCCTTGTTGAAACCATTAATTCGTGATCATGATGTTTTAGCGCGTCTTGGTGGCGATGAGTTTGGCGTTCTGCTTGAAAACTGCAGCCTGGAAAAAGGTCTGGAAGTTACCAATCGATTATTAGAAGCCATAAAGTCTTATCGCTTTATCTGGAAAAAGAATGCCTTTGATGTCGGTGTTAGTATAGGGGTAGTAGAAATAAACCAACACTCTACTAATTTTAATGAACTCATGATCGCCGCCGACTCTGCCTGTTATGTGGCTAAAGACCTGGGACGTAACCAGATACATATTTACCGCGATGATGATCAGGCCCTGGTGAAACGTCAAGGGGAGATGCAATGGATTCAGCGATTAAACAAGTCCCTGTCGAATGATGATTTCGAACTCTACTATCAGCCCATCGTCCCTACCGATCCTAATAACACTTCCAACAGACCGCTAATTTATGAATTATTAATAAGAATGAAGAGTGATGATGGCACGATCATCCCTCCGATGGCATTTATTCCTACGGCCGAGCGATATAATTTGGCTCCGCAACTGGATCGCTGGGTCGTGAATGCCGCCAGTAAATATTTAAAGCAATATACCGATCATCCAATTATGGGTAATAGCTTGTTTACGATTAACCTTTCCGGCCAATCGCTTTCTGATCACAGTTTTCTGGATTTTGTAATTGACTGTATCTCAGAGGATTATGAATGTGCACATAAGATATGTTTTGAAATCACAGAAACCGCCGCTATAGCTAATCTTACTTCCGCTACAATATTTATTAATACTCTGCGAGGCATGGGTTGTAAATTTGCCCTCGATGACTTTGGTTCTGGTCTGAGCTCATACAGCTATCTAAAAAGCCTGAATGTTGATTATATTAAGATCGACGGCAGTTTCATTAGCAATATTCAACAGGATAAACTCAATCAGGCCTTTGTCACATCAATTAACCAAATCGCCGATATTATGGGAATAGAAACCATCGCGGAGTTTGTAGATTCGCAACAGACAGCTGACTTCCTGCACCAAATCAAAGTTGCTTATATGCAAGGCTACTGGATCGCCGAGCCAGAATCCTTAACTCACTTGTTTACAGAAGATACCGATAAACAATTTGCCTAAGCATTCAGGCAATGCCGGGGTTCCTTAAAATAGAAACTCCGGCCTGGAAGACATTCATATTACCTTGGAAAATCGCTGTTGTTGCTTGTTGCGCAAATATTTATCAAACACCATGCAGATATTTCGTATCAGTAACTTACCGGCAGGTGCCACCTGTATTTTCTGCGCCGAGACGGATAACAGGCCATCCGCGGCCATTGAAGAAAGTTCATCCAGTTCTATGGAAAAATAGTCGACAAACTCCACGCCAAACTGTTGATTAATCTTGCTAAAGTTAAGGCTGAAGTGACAAATCAACTGCGTAATTATTTCACGACGCAGAATATCGTCCGTATTTAATTCATAACCACGATAAACGGGCAAGGTATTAGCATCAATACGCTGATAATACTCATCCATGGTTTTAACATTTTGTGCATAACCGTTCGCCACCTGACCGATGGATGTAACACCTAATCCAATCATGTCACAATCGGCATGAGTCGAATAACCCTGAAAGTTTCGGTACAAGGTCCCCTTGCTTTGCGCGATAGCCAATTCATCCTCGGGCTTGGCAAAGTGATCCATACCAATGTAGACATAACCTGCCTCGGTAAGACGATGTATGGTCTGCTTGAGTATTTCCAGCTTTTCTTCTGGACTAGGCAAGTCTTCTACCGCAATACGACGCTGCGGCTTAAACATTTCAGGCAGGTGGGCATAATTAAAAATCGACAACCGATCAGGATCAACGTCAATGATCTTGTCCAGTGTACGATGAAAACTCTCTACCGATTGATGTGGCAAGCCATAAATCAGATCCACACTGACGGACTTAAAGCCTTCTTCACGCGCCGCATTAATCGCACCCAATGTCTCTGCTTCCGATTGTATGCGGTTAACGGCCTTTTGCACCGCAGGCTCAAAATCCTGCACGCCCAGACTCATACGATTGAAGCCCAGCTCACGCAAGATGGTGATGGTCTCACGACTGACTTCCCGCGGATCAATCTCTATAGAGTATTCGCCACTATCATCATCGTGTAACTTGAAATGTTGACGCGTTACCTGCATCAGCTCTCGCATTTCATCATGACTAATAAAGGTCGGTGTGCCACCGCCCCAGTGTAATTGGTCTACCACACGCTCATTGGCAAACAGTTGCGCCTGCATTGCGATCTCTTTATGCAGGCGTTGCAGGTATGGTGCTGCACGTGAACGGTCTTTGGTCACGACCTTGTTACAGCCACAGTAGTAACAAACGGTGTCGCAAAACGGGATATGAAAATAGAGCGAGAGAGGGTTATTGGAGGCGTTGCTCAGCTCTGCCTGGGCCTTGTAAGCCGTATCGTCAAACTCCTGGTGAAACTGCACTGCAGTTGGGTAGGAGGTATAACGCGGGCCAGATTTATCGTAACGCTTGATCAGTTCCGGCTCAAATATAACGCTGGAGGTATCCTTCATATTACTCTCTCAAATTCTTCTGGCGCAGTATCTCTTGCTAGCCTAATGGGGCAAATGATATTGATCAGCTAATCGGTAAAACGCGCGCCTGAAAGACCTCGTCATGTTCGAGTAATTGTTCATAGGTCAGCAAGAATATGCCGTCACCACCACGCTCAAACTCTAGCCAGGTGAAATCTACCTCTGGATAGGCAAACTCCATCGCAGCGGCACTATTGCCCACCTCGATAATGATAATACCGCCCGGATTGAGATGGTCTTTTGCCTCTGCCAGCATACGACGCACACTATCCAGACCATCTAGCCCGGCGGCTAGTGCCCTCTACCGCCCATGGCGAAAT
>JABURU010000067.1 GCA_014762485.1 Gammaproteobacteria bacterium
TTGCTGAAGATTAATGGGTGCGGGGTGACCACAGAGGGAACCCTGCCGTTCATTTACGGTCTTGAATTCAGGTCGCTTAGACCATATATCCACAATAGTTTATCGATGTGCGGAGTGAGTACATGAAACGTATCGCGTTATTTTTGATGACCAACCTGGCCATCATCTTTGTATTAAGTATAACCCTGCGTTTATTGGGCGTAGAGAGCATCCTGGATCAGCAGGGTGTTGATTTGAATCTCAATAGCCTGTTGGTGTTTGCCGCAGTGATTGGTTTTGGTGGTTCGTTGATCTCACTGGCAATGTCAAAATGGACCGCCAAACGTATGACCGGTGCCCAGGTGATTACTCGCCCCAGCAATGCCACCGAGCAATGGCTGCTACAAACCGTTGAGCGTCAGGCGCAGGCTGCTGGTATCGGCATGCCTGAAGTGGCGGTATATGACGCACCGGATCCCAATGCCTTTGCGACTGGCTGGAACCGCAATGATGCACTGGTGGCGGTTAGTACCGGTTTATTGCGTAGCATGACCGAAGATGAAGTGGAGGCCGTACTGGGGCACGAGATTGGGCATGTTGCCAATGGCGACATGGTCACCCTGGCCCTGATACAAGGGGTGGTGAATACCTTTGTTATCTTCCTGTCACGCGTTATTGGTCACCTGGTGGATCGCGTCGTGTTCAAGACGGAGCGTGGCCATGGTCCGGCTTTCTGGATTACATCTATCGTGGCAGAAATTGTGTTGGGTATTTTGGCCAGTATGATCGTCGCCTGGTTCAGTCGACAGCGTGAGTTCCGAGCCGATGCCGCCGGTGCTCACCTGGCCAGCCCGAATAAGATGATCAGCGCCTTACAGCGTCTGCAGAGTTTCTCTGGCCAGCCGCATCTGCCGGATCAAATGGCAGCATTCGGTATTTCCGGTACAACACTCGCTGGTTTATTCCGTTCTCACCCTCCACTGGAACAGCGTATCGCGGTATTAAAGCGATATTCTTAACAAGCTATTAGTGGAAAAGAAAAGCCCGCTTTCGCGGGCTTTTTTATGCGCTTTCGGAAAAGTCGTAACGCATTGCTGCGTCAGGACCCTGTACAAAGTAGCCCTGAATATAATTGACCCCGGTTTGCCATAACAAGGCCAGGCAGTTGGCATCTTCGACAAATTGGGCAATGGTTTGTGCATTTGTTTTGTTGGCCATCTGCGTAATGTTTTTGACTTTTTCTATTATTGCTTCATCCGTTGCCATTTTATTAATTAAAGAACCGTCAATTTTTAAATATTCTGCTTGCAGGTGCTTTTGTAATGCTATGGCGTTGGGGGTTAGACCAAAATGATCCAGTGCCAATCCACAGCCTAGCTGCTTCAAGCCTTCCAGGAAGGTCTTGATCAGTTTGATGTGGCTTAAGGCATCCGCTTCGCTAATTTCAAAGGTGACGTGTTGAGCATCTAATAAGTGTAAATCCAGTTGCGATTTGATCCACGGCAATAAGCTGGGGTCCTTCATTGTTATTGGCGAGAGTTTGATGAACATACTGGCGTCTTTGCCGCGGTTACGGTGCAGGGCCAGGTTGTGTAATGCGTGTTGTATGACCCAGCGATCCAGGTTGCTCATTAAGCCAGCTTTTTCCGCTGCAGGGAAAAACTGTCCGAGAGGGATTTCATTTCCCTGCTCATTATTCATCCGTAGCAGTGCTTCGTATTTTTCTCCAGGGTGACCATGCAAGCTGACAATTGGTTGAAAGCTTAGATGAAAACGTTCGTCATGAATTGCCTGGCGGATCTTTTGTGTCCATTGATTTAGCCGCTCTTTATCGGCCAGTTCGTCATCCATAGGTACATAGATGGAGCTTTTATTGCCTCCCGATGATTTAGCCGTTGCACAGGCTTTAAAGGCGCGGTCGAGAATATCTTTTGCATCGGGGGTATTAGCGGTAATCAAGCCGATGCCTATACTGGCGGTGGTTGAGGCCGATTGTCCATCGATATCGGTGATATGTTCTTCAATATCACGGCATAAACTATTCGCCCTGGAGAGGGTTTTGCTATTGGACTCATGACGAACCAGTGCGGTAAAAATATTGCCATCATAGCGAGTGGGAAAGGTTTCAACGCCCAGGTTCTTTCTCAACAGGTCTGCAATATCAACAAGTAGGGAGTCACTTGCGGCAATGCCGAACTTCTTTTTAATATCCTGGAATCGATCTATATCAATGTAGAATAATGCGTAACCACTTCTTCCCTGGCGAACGTTAGCTTTTATCTCTTCAAGCCTTTGTATAAAGTATTGTCGATTAAATAAACTGGTTAGTTGATCCTGGTTCTTTATCTGACGTAACTTATTTTCTAGCTCTTTGTTTGTACTATTCTCACGAATTGTAATTCGTATGCATTGTTCATCATCGTGATAGGCTGAAGATAGTTCCATACAAATAGGTGTGTCACTATTTGTACTTTTATGTGTGTGAACATTTAGCGTGGCTGGAATTGCTTCCCCTTTGGCAAAAGAGTAAAGCAAGTTACGGATGATAGATTGATCTTGTTCTGTAATCAAATCCAGTAGAGGTGCACCTTCTAGCTCACCTTTGTTCTTATAGCCTAATAGCTTAGCGTAAGCAGAGTTAGATTGAATGTGCATGCCATCATGAATATAGGCGATGCCATCGCGTGAGCCTTCGATAAGCTCCAGGTATCGTTGCTCCAGTTCACCGAAGCGTTGCTTCTCCAACTGGTATTCACGGCGCAGCTTTAAATCTGATAGCTCTCGCTTAATGACATGAAGAATATGCTTGTCGGATTGACTGTTAATAGTGTCGCGTGCGCCGGCGGCAAGTAGTGATATGGCATCCTCATTACTCCCGGTTTTGCCAAATAATAAAACAGGGATATGGGAGTCATTCACAGCAGTGAGTATGGCTTCGGCCTGTTTCGTATCATTGCCGGTATTAAGTAATAATATGTCCCAGCTTGATTGACTTAAGGCCGATTGTAACTCGGTATTTGATTTCAGGCGTAGAGACTTCACTACATAGCCCACGCTACGAAGTGCCTGAATGATATTCTCACTTTCGTTGCTGGCGTCATCTATGATGAGTAACCAGAGTAGTTGCTCCTTGCGCATATC
>JABURU010000038.1 GCA_014762485.1 Gammaproteobacteria bacterium
ACTCGCTGACCAGGCTCAACGGGTAACAGTTCGGCCGCCAGTTGGGCCGCACTGTCCTGCACCGATACCGCGCCTGCTTCAAACCCAGGCAAACGGGTGACATTGAGTGCCTTGCTGAGCGTGATGCCATGAGCTGTGTGAGGCGCGGCTACGGCCGCTGGGTCGATATCCTTTAGCTGATCCAGGTATGGATCGCGTTGTCCCTGCCTGGCATTAACCCGCAAGGTCATCGGTGGGTGCTGGTTGGAGGCGCTGAGTATTGCCTGCCAATGTTCCGGCCAGTGCTGCTGTAGTGAATCAATGATCCATTGTGGCTGGCTATATTGTGAAATCGGTGAGGTATCCAGTTTTGCGAGTAATGTTTCTTTTTCTCGTTGCAGGCGACGTAGTACAGCATTAACCAGCCCCTTGGCCCAGGGCTTTTTCAGGCTTTGCACCACTTTGACGGTTTCCGAGACTGCCGCGTGTTCCGGCAGGCGCATATATAGCAGCTGGTACAGGCCCATCAGGATCAGGAGTTGTACGTCCAAATCCTTTGCTTTTAATGGCTTGGACAAAAGCTGCTCGGCCAGTGCACTCAGGCGCAGGTAATAGCGCAGGGTGCCGTAGCATAGCTCCTGGCATAGGGCCCGTTCGCCCTCATCGGCCTTGGGCAAGTTGGTGGGTAATGCGGTAGATAGGGAGCGCCCCTTGTTTAGCACCTCCTTGAGGATGCGTACGGCCAGTGGGCGGGCCTTCAAGCCTCTTCTCCCAGTTTAATATCGCCCTGCTTCAGTTCCGGGTGACCATTAACAAAAGCGGCTGCGTCCATGGCTTTGCTGCCGGCTTTCTGAATTTGTAGCAGGCGCAGGATGCCATCTCCGGTGGCGACATTGATACCCTGTTTATCCGCCGAGATAATTGTGCCTGGGGTTGCGCTGGTTGATTCATTTACCGCACTAGCCTGCCAGATTCGCAGAGTTTTGCCTTCAAACAGGGTTTGCGCCACCGGCCAGGGGTTAAAGGCACGCACTAATCGATCTATCACAATGGCGGGCTGGCTCCAGTCGATCTGTGCCTCGGCCTTTTCCATTTTATGCGCGTAGTTGGCTTGCGCATCATCCTGCTTGATCGGCCTGGCGCGGCCGTTTTCCAGTTCCTCCAGGGCATCAATGGCGGCCCTGGAGCCCAGTTCCGCCAGGCGATCATGCAAACTCTGGGCGGTGTCGGTGTCGCTAATCGGCGTGGTCACCGTGAGCAGCATATCGCCGGTATCCAGCCCTACGTCCATCTGCATGATGGTTACCCCGGTGGCGCTATCGCCGGCCTGGATGGCTCGCTGTATCGGGGCAGCCCCACGCCAGCGTGGCAGTAGTGAGGCATGGATGTTGATGCAGCCCAGGCGGGGGATCTCCAGCACCGCCCTGGGCAGCAGTAGTCCGTAGGCGACGACCACCATAATGTCGGCATCATATTGTTGCAGGAGGGCCTGCTCATCTTCTGATTTCAGGCTTACGGGTTGATGGACGGGCAGATGATGTTCCAGCGCAAGCTGCTTGACCGCGCTGGCGGTGAGCTTGCGTCCGCGACCAGCAGGGCGGTCTGGCTGGGTGTAGACGGCGCAGACCTCATGTTCGCTATCGAGCAGGGCTTGCAGGGCGGTGGCGGCAAATTCAGGGGTACCAGCAAAGATGATCTTCAAACTAAGGCCTCATATATCTCAAACACAAACGGCGCTCACAACCAGGCAGGAGGTGAACGCCGTTAAATTTCGTTCATGGCTTGCCTACTACATGGTCTGGCGGCTGAGCTTTTCCAGTTTTTTACGAATGCGGTTGCGCTTCATCTCTGACAGGTAGTCGACAAACAGCTTGCCATCCAGGTGATCCATTTCGTGTTGAATGCATACCGCCAGCAGGCCATCAGCCGCCATTTCAAATTCATTACCGTCTCGATCCAGCGCCTTTACCTTAATCTCTTCGGCGCGTTCAACCGTTTCATAGACACCGGGTACCGAGAGACAACCTTCGTCCATCTTTTCTTTGCCGGAGTGTTCTACCAGCTCAGGATTGATGAATACCAGTGGCTGGTTCTTCTCTTCAGAAACATCGATCACCATCAGGCGTTTGTGGACGTTAATCTGCGTGGCGGCGAGACCGATGCCGGGGGCTTCATACATGGTTTCGAACATGTTATCGATCAAGGTGCGTAGCTCGTCATCCACCTTGGTAACGGGTGCGGCCCTGGTGCGCAGGCGCTCATCGGGAAAGTGCAGAATATTTAGCAGTGCCATGGTTGTGTATGCTGAATCTGTATGTGACGTCTGGAAACGGGATCATACTGCATTCATGTCTCTACATACACCTCTTTGAGGCGAGTAGTAATTTAGTTACACTCGATATAGGGGATCACGGAAATGAGCACCATGAGACAGAGAAAACAGGGATATTTTATTAGTTTAAGCCTGCTGTTGGCAGCCTGCTCCAGCACGCCTGCCGAGCCAGAAGCGACTTACTCCAGCCCAAAGCCAATACCTGATGTGTCCAGTAAGGCACCCGCATCATCGCCGAGCACCAAAATGGACCATCGCGAACAGCGTCACACGGTGAAGAAAGGCGATACCCTGTGGGATATTGCTGGGCGCTTTTTGCACGACCCATGGCGCTGGCCGACGGTTTGGCATGATAACCCGGGCATTACCAATCCCCATTTAATTTACCCTGGAGATGAGCTGCGGCTATACATGCAAAACGGCCAGCCCCGGTTGACCGTGAGCAGGCGCCAACTACCGGTCGTCAGGCTATCACCCAGGGCCCATAAACAGGTTTTGCAGCCGCAGGCGGTACCCACCATCGATATGGTGGTGCTGGACAAGTTCCTCAAAAAGGCCAGGGTGGTCAGTGAGGATGAATTGAAAGCTGCCCCCTATATATTAGGTGGTGGAGAGAGGCGACTGCTTGGTGGCAGTGCTGGCGATGAGGTTTACGTAAAAGGGCTGGAAAATGACGGGCTGGTGGATTACGCCATTTATAAGAAAGGTGTGATTTACCATAATGATGACGATGATGTCATTGGTCATGAGCTGGTGCATGTGGCGGATGCCAGGCTGCTGCGCTATGGCAAGTTGTCGGTA
>JABURU010000320.1 GCA_014762485.1 Gammaproteobacteria bacterium
CTCGGTACAAACTTGCACCTTCACAAAGTAAATTCATAATTGTAGCGTGTGCAGATATTGTAAAAATTCTAACCAGTTGAAATTGATACACGGCAACAAACAACTTCACCCGTTGTCATTTTTCTGTCATATTTCACTGTTCCAATATCATCATCTGTAAGGAACATATTGGAAAATGGCGGAAATTCGAGTCTTAATCGTCGACGACGAAGCACCGATACGCGAGATGCTGTCACAAAGCATGAAGCGAGAAGGCTTTAGCGTACTAATTGCGAAAGACGGTCAGAGCGCTAAAGAGCAGGTCGTCGACCAGCGACCCGATATCATACTACTAGACTGGATGTTGCCAGACATTAGCGGTATCGAGCTGGCTCGCCAATGGAAGCGTGAAGAGGCAACCCGCGAGCTGCCCATCATTATGCTCACCGCCCGTATAGATGAAGACGATAAGATCCGTGGCCTGGATAGCGGTGCCGATGACTATGTGACCAAGCCCTTCTCGCCGCGTGAATTAACCGCGCGCATTCAAGCGGTACTACGCCGGACCCAGCCTGAGCGAGAACACCTAATCGAATTTAACGGCCTGTCACTGGATAGTACTGGGCAACGAATCTACGCCAATGATACTTTGCTGGAAATGGGACCAACGGAATTCAAACTACTGCAGTTTTTCATGACCCATGCAGAGCGCGTCTATAGTCGTGACCAGCTTATCGACCGGGTATGGGGAGGTAATGTCTACATTGAAGATAGAACCGTCGATGTACATATACGTCGGCTACGCAAAGCACTAGAACCACATGGCTTTAAACACTTTGTCCAGACCGTTCGTGGCAGCGGTTACCGTTTCTCCACCAAGATATAATATGTCTCCCTGGTCTATAGAGATTCGTCGTCTTTTCCTGCTCGGACTATTAGCCTGGTTCGTTGGTAATCTGCTGGACTTGACAGGCTGGATGTTTGCCCTCGCCCTTGCAGTTTATCTCACCCTGCAATCCAGCAACTTGCGCCTACTGATCCAATGGTTACAAAAAAATCCCGACGAGCCGCCTCCGCAAGGCACCGGTATATGGCAAGAGGTGTTTAATAGCCTCTATCATCGTGATAAGCGTCAGCGAAATAAAATAAAGCAAAAAGAACGGCAACTAGAGCGCTATCAAGAATCGACCATGGCACTACCTGATGCCACCATTATTCTTGGCCGACATGGTCATATAGAATGGTTTAGCAACAAGGCTCGTAACTACCTGGGCCTGAAGAATTCTGATATCAATCAACCCATCCAAAATCTGATTCGCCTACCACTCTTTGTTGAATATCTGGCGGGCGATGATTATCGCGAACCGCTGGAGATCCCCTCCCCAATTAATAACACTAAAACGTTGATGATTCGTATCGTCCCCTATGGCCGCTCGCGCCGCTTACTGGTGGCACGTGATATGACTCGATTACAACAGCTGGAACGGATGCGTCGTGACTTCATCGCCAACTTTTCCCATGAGTTACGTACACCAATGACGGTACTACAGGGCTACCTGGAGGGCATGCAGGATGATCCCCAGTTACAGAAAACATGGGCAGACTCACTAAACACCATGCTGTCGCAAGTCCAACGGATGGAAAACATCAATAATGATCTGCTCTATCTGTCCAAACTGGAGAATCCCGCTACGCCACGTCAGCGAACAGAAGTCAACATCGCCTCCCTGCTCCATCAGATCCATGAGGATGCCGAAGGCTTAAGCCAGGGAAAACACACCATTACTCTACAGGCCGATAACACAATGAATCTAATGGGTAATGAAGGTGAACTACGCAGTGCCTTTTCCAACCTGGTATTTAATGCCGTACGTTATACCCCTGCAGGCGGCCAGATAGATATCCGCTGGTATGCCGATGAACATGGCGCATACCTGGAGGTGAAGGACAATGGCGAAGGGATACCGACCCAGCATCTGTCGCGCTTGACCGAGCGTTTCTACCGTGTTGATGCTGGCCGATCTCGTGAAACTGGGGGAACCGGGCTGGGGCTGGCGATCGTCAAGCATGTATTAAATCGTCACAACGCCCAACTGGATATCACCAGCCAACTGGATAAAGGCAGTCAATTTTGCTGCATATTCCCTGCTAAATACCTCATCCATCGCACTCTGTCATAAAACTGTCATCATTAGTTCATATAACTGTCACCAGCTAAGTTCACACTCTGTACTAACCACTGTGTTAGGAGAAAATCATGAAATCTGTAATACGTATTCTGGCTGCAGGCCTATTTGGCACGGTCATGCTTAACCCGGCTGTGGCCGCGCCATCCCTGGATCCCAATCTTCCGGTCTATAAAAAGGCCAGTGGCGTATCCGGCAACATCTCCAGTGTTGGCTCCGATACCCTGGCTAACTTGATGACTCTATGGGCGGAGGAGTTCAAGCGCGTCTACCCCAATGTCAATATTCAGATCCAGGCCGCCGGCTCATCGACCGCACCACCAGCATTGACACAAAGCACGTCTAACTTTGGCCCCATGAGCCGTAAAATGAAGAGCAAAGAAAAAGAGGCTTTTGAAAAGAAGTTTGGTTACAAGCCACTAGCAATTCCCGTGGCCATTGATGCCCTCGCCGTTTACGTCAACAAGGACAATCCAATTAAGGGTATGACCATTGCCGAAGTCGATGCCATATTCTCCTCCACTCGCAAATGTGGCGCCAAAAAAGACATTCGCAATTGGGGTGATGCTGGACTGAAAGGCAACTGGAAAAATCGCAATATCCAGATTTATGGTCGTAACTCAGTATCCGGTACCTATGGCTACTTTAAGAAAAAGGGCCTGTGTAAAGGAGACTTTAAGAATACCGTTAATGAACAGCCAGGTTCGGCCTCGGTGGTACAGTCAGTATCCGCCTCTATTAATGGCATCGGTTATTCTGGAATTGGTTATAAAACCTCTAGCGTGAAGGCTGTACCTCTGGCGAAGAAGCCCGGCAAACCATATGTTGCCGCCACCAATGAAAATGCATTAAAAGGCACTTACCCTTTCTCGCGCTATCTATATGTTTACTTCAACAAACATCCTAATAAACCAATAAATACAAAATTGAAAAAATTAAAAAAAAA
>JABURU010000315.1 GCA_014762485.1 Gammaproteobacteria bacterium
CGCTTCTGAATTGGCCTGGCCGTTCCTGAACTTCGACATCCCCGGGTTGACCTTTGGTCGTTTCCGTCCGGTTCACACCACACTGGTAATCTTCGGATTTGGTGGTAGTGCACTGTTCGCAACATCTTATTATGTTGTACAGCGTACCTGTCAGGTTCGCCTCTACAGCGATGCGATGGCTAACTTCACTTTCTGGGGTTGGCAGATTTCTATCGCCTTGGCCGTAATCACCTATTACCTGGGTTACACCCAGGGCCGTGAGTACGCTGAAATGACCTGGCCGATTGATTTGCTGATCGCGGTGACCTGGGTGGTCTACCTGCTGATCTACGTGCAGACCATCCGCCGCCGTTCACAGCCGCATATCTATGTAGCCAACTGGTTTTACATCGCCTTTATCCTGGCGACGGCGCTGCTGCATATCTTTAACAACTGGGCAGTACCTGTTCACACCTTCAGCCTGGAGTCATACAGCTTCCACGCCGGTGTACAGGATGCGATGACTCAGTGGTGGTACGGCCATAACGCGGTAGGCTTCTTCCTCACGGCCGCCTTCCTCGGCATGATGTACTACTTCGTGCCCAAGCAGGCAGGCCGTCCGGTTTACTCTTATCGTCTGTCCATCGTGCATTTCTGGGCGCTGTCGTTCATGTATATGTGGGTAGGTGCTCACCACCTGCACTGGACGGCTCTACCAGACTGGACTTCTACCCTGGCGGCGACGTTCTCCATCATGCTGCTAATGCCCTCCTGGGGCGGTATGATCAACGGCATCATGACCCTGTCCGGTGCCTGGGATAAGCTGCGTACGGATCCCATCATGTTATTCATGATCGCGGCGCTGTCGTTCTACGGTATGTCCACCTTCGAAGGTCCGCTGATGTCACTGAAGAGCGTTAACGCGCTGTCTCACTACACCGACTGGACAGTAGGTCACGTACACTCTGGTGCCCTGGGCTGGGTTGCCCTGATCTCCATGGGCTCCCTGTACCACATGGTGCCACGCCTGTATGACACCAAGATGTACAGTCAGAAGCTGATCTATGTTCACTTCTGGTTGGCCACCATCGGTATCGTGCTGTACATCAGTGCCATGTGGGTTGCCGGTATCGGTCAAGGCCTGCTGCTGCGTGCATTTGATGACTTCGGTAACCTGGCTTACACCTTCGTTGAAACCGTAACCTTCCTGCACAAGCCATATGTGGTACGTGCTATAGGCGGTATGTTCTTCCTCTCTGGTGCCATCCTGATGGCTTACAACTTCTACATGACGATTCGTCAGGCGAAGCGTGAGCAGGCGGATATTGATGCCAAACTGGCCGCGAAGATGGGTTAAGGGTTAAGGAGACTCAGTAAATGTTTAAGCATGAAACAATAGAAACCAATGCGGGTTGGCTGATTGTTCTAACCCTGCTGGCCATCGGTGTTGGTGGCCTGGTCGAGATTGTACCCCTGTACATGATCGACGAAACCGTAGAAAAGGTAGATGGCGTACGTCCATACACTCCTCTGGAGCAGCGTGGTCGTGACATCTACATCCGTGAAGGTTGCTACACCTGTCACTCGCAGATGATACGTCCGTTCCGTGATGAAATGCTGCGTTATGGTCATTATTCACTGGCGGCCGAGTCACAGTATGACCACCCATTCCAGTGGGGCTCCAAGCGTACCGGTCCTGACCTGGCGCGCGTTGGTGAGAAGTACTCCAACGAATGGCATGTACAGCACCTGGTTGCACCACGTTCAGTTGTGCCTGAGTCCATCATGCCGAACTATCCATGGCTGATGGAAAACAAGCTGAACATCTCGGACATCGCCGATCGTATGCGTGCGCTGAAGCTGGTTGGTGTGCCGTACTCTGAGACCAAGGCTGAATACGATGCCAACGTCGAGAAGTTCGGCAAAGAAATGGCGAATATGTTTGATATCAACAAGGCGCAGGAAAACCTGATTGCGCAGGCGCAAAAAGGTAACTACGACGGCAATAAGGCAAACATTAGCGAAATGGATGCCATAGTTGCTTACCTGCAGATGCTGGGTACGTTGGTTGATTTCAGCAAGTATGACGAAGAGTACTTCGTTAACTTCCGTTAATTGAATAGGGGTTGGTGAGTTATGTCAGAATTTTTTCAATGGTTCACCGACCCCAATAATGCTCGGATGTTTGTGACGATACTGTTTTTTGTCACCTACTCACTGGTGCTGCTTTATATCTATTCAAGCAAGAAACGCAGCAAACGTCTGGAGTCATACAAAAATATTCCGTTTCAAGATGGGGACGATGACGTAACCCCACAACGTAAGGAAAACGAACATGAGTGAGCAGAAACACACTGAAGGCACTGTGCAGACTACCGGTCATGCATGGGATGGTGACCTGCAAGAGTTTAACAATCCGCTGCCACGCTGGTGGATCTGGGCGTTCTACGCCACATTTATTTTCGCTATTGTCTACTGGGTACTGTACCCATCCTGGCCTGTAGGTGGTTCTTACCTGAAGGGTGTGGGCAATACCATTACCTATAAGAACGACAAGGGCGAAGAGGTAACGACCCACTGGAACACCCGTGCCCTGCTGGCAAAAGATATGCAGGATGGTGACGAAGCGGTGAAGCAGCGTTCCTACCTGGAAAAAGTGAATAAGGCTAGCTACAGCGAGATAGCGGCTGATGCCGAGATGATGGCTTTCACTCGCTCTTACGCCAAGGGTTTATTCGGTGATAACTGTGCTGCCTGTCATCAGCAAGGTGGTGTTGGCGTGATCGGAAAATACCCCAACCTGGCCGATGACGGCTGGTTGTATGGTGGTAGCTATGCGCAGATCGAGAGTACCATCAAGCATGGTAAGAAAGGCAATATGCCCGGTTTCTCTCAGCTGTCTGATAAGCAAAAAGACGAGCTGGCCGAGTATGTACTGAGCCTCTCCGGTCACCAGGTGAATCGTGACAAGGCCGCGCGTGGTAAGGCGACCTTTAATGGTGCCGGTACCTGTTTCGCCTGTCATGGTGCCAATGCCAAGGGTAATGTTGCCCTGGGAGCCGCTAACCTGACCGACCGTATCTGGACGGTTGCAAATGTTCCCGGTGCCGAAAATCTGGATGCCAAGAAGAC
>JABURU010000066.1 GCA_014762485.1 Gammaproteobacteria bacterium
GGCGATAAAAAGAATGCCCAGGCACTGGCTCGTAATACCATTGAAGCGCTGCAGAATTATGATCATGTCGTGATTCCTTCTGGCTCCTGCGCCGGTATGCTTATCAAGCATTACCCAGATCTGTTTGCGGATGATGAAAAGTGGCAACAAGCGGCCAATGACTTATCACAACGTACCTATGAGCTAACCCAGTTTTTAGTTGATGTCTTAAAGTTCACACCCAATGCATCCTGCCCACACAGCCTGACCTATCACGACTCCTGTTCCTCTCGTCGCGAGGTAGGAGTCATCGAGCAGCCGCGTCAGCTATTGAGCGCCGTCAACGGTTTGAAGCTGCAAGAAATGGAAGAAACTGAAATATGCTGCGGTTTCGGCGGTACCTTTTGTGTGAAATATCCTGATGTCTCCACCAAGATGGTCTCTGATAAGACGGCCAACATACAGGCGACTGGTGCCGAAATGCTGGCGGCGGGAGATATGGGCTGCCTGATGAATATCACTGGACGACTGAAGCGAGAAGGCAGCCAGGTACAGGCCTATCATATAGCAGAGGTATTAGCGGGTATGACCGATCAGCCCGGCATCGGAGAGGAGAACTAACCGATGCAACAGACCAGTAAGAATTTTAAAACCAATGTCATTAAGGCACTACACGATGAGACATTGCAACAGGCAATGAATAAGGCCAAAGGCGGCTTTGTCGAGAAACGGCGCATTGCGGTAGAAAACCTGCCTGAATTTGAACAAATCAAACAGCATGGTATTGCAACGAAAAATCACAGCCTGGACAACCTGGCGGATTACCTTGAACACTTCGAGAGCAAGGTGATCGAGAATGGTGGCCAGGTACACTGGGCATCCAGCCCTGCCGAAGCGCGTCAGCTCGTGGTCGACCTGTGCAAACAGGCCGATGCCAAATCCATTGCCAAGGGCAAGTCCATGATCGGCGAGGAGATTAACCTCAATGAAGCATTGGAAGCTGAGGGCTTCGAGGCGATAGAGACCGACCTGGGCGAGTATATTATTCAATTAGCTGGCGAACCCCCCAGCCACATCATCGCCCCGGCGGTACACAAGAGCAAAGCGCAAATTGTTGACCTGTTCCGTGAGCATCATAAGCCACTGGGGTATACCGGCTCACTGGATACGATACCGGAGATAGTCAACGAAGCCCGCGAGATCCTGCGCGATAAGTTTCTCAATGCCGATGTCGGCATCACCGGTGCCAACTTTATGATTGCCGAAACCGGTACCACGATGATCGTGACCAATGAAGGAAACGGAGATCTCAGCGCTACCCTGCCGAAAAGTCACATCGTGCTAGCCAGCATCGACAAGGTGGTGCCAACTCTGGAAGACTGCAGCAACCTGCTACGCCTGCTGGCACGCAGTGCCACCGGTCAGGAAACGACCACCTATACCACATTCTTCAGTGGCCCCAAGCCTCGCCCGGATGGCACTCAATCCGAATTCCACGTAGTACTAATTGATAATGGCCGCAGTGAAATGCTGTTTAATGAGTATCGCGAGATGCTGCGCTGTATTAAGTGTGGTACCTGTATGTATCACTGCCCGGTTTATAGCAATATCGGCGGTCATGCCTATGGGTGGGTTTACCCTGGCCCTATGGGTTCAGTCCTCACGCCACTGATGACCGGCCTCAAACAGTCCAAAGACCTGCCCAATGCATCCAGCTTCTGTGGCCGTTGTGCCGAGGCCTGCCCGATGTCCATCCCACTACCGGACCTGTTACGTCATCATCGCGAGAAAGAGTTCGAGCAGCGTCTATCACCGGCCAGTCAACGCTGGGGCTTGAAGCTATGGGCCTCTCTCGCCAAGCGCCCTGCACTCTATCGACTGCTTAGTGGCATAGGCATCAAAACCATGAAGCTACTTAGCAAAAATGGCCGGGTTAAAAGGTTGCCATTATTAGGCAATTGGCAAAATTCCAGGGAGTTTCCCGCACCGACGGGCGAAACCTTTATGCAACAATGGAAAAAGAACAAGGGGAATAAGGCATGAGTCAAACACGCAACACCATCCTGACTCGCCTGCGTGCCGGTGACTGGTCACAAAATAATGAGATAAAGGATCGCATATCCGCCCATGCCCGCGGCCCGTTGCCAGCATTAAAGAAAGAAACACTGGTACAATTTATCAGCAAGATGACGGCCAATTCGGCCAGTGTCGACAGCGTAAATAGTGATGTCGCGATCGTCGACTCGATTAAAGGCTTTCTTAACCAGCATGAGCTACCCTTATCATTGTGTGTAGTAGCGCACCCAGCATTAAATGATCTGCCCTGGTCCCCTGATATGACCGCCGAGCAGAGAAAGGTTAGCCATACCGATCTAACTACGCTTAGCGTGGCCTCGGCGGCACTGGCAGAGACCGGCTCGGTTGTGATGTTGTCGGGAAATGAGACCCCCACCGAGGCAAACTTTCTACCCGATAACTTTATTTGCATCGTGAATAAGGCCGACATCATCAATTACATGGAAGAGCTATGGGATCGCCTGCGCCAACAAGGTGATACTCTGCCTGGTGTGGTGAATATTATTAGTGGCCCTTCACGTACCGCCGATGTTGAGCAAACCATTCAGCTGGGTGCCCACGGACCACGCCGCATGCATGTCATCATCAAGGAATAGACATGATTAAAACCACGGATATCTGTGACCACTTCCACCAACAGGCCTTCATCGCCGAATCACTATTTGGTGACTTTGGCGGCGTTAGTGCATTTCATGGCCCGGTTTCCACCGTAAAGGTTTTTGAAGACAATGTCCTGGTCCGCCAGGCATTGGAAGAGCCTGGTGAAGGTCGAGTCCTGGTGGTTGATGGTGGTGGTTCGATGCGCCATGCCTTAATGGGTGACATGCTGGCAGAATTTGGGGCAAAGAATGGCTGGGCCGGTGTGGTAATAAATGGCTGCATTCGCGATTCGGCGGAGATCGCACATATCCAGATTGGGGTTAAGGCGCTGGGAACAATGCCACTTAAAAGCCTGAAGAAAGGCGAAGGTGAACGAGATAGTACGGTAAGATTCGCCGGGATATCATTCCATCCCGGCGACTATCTCTATGCAGATGAAGAC
>JABURU010000064.1 GCA_014762485.1 Gammaproteobacteria bacterium
AAAACCCGTTCCAAGGTGGGCATCAACGAACTGCTGCGTGATATCTAACAGACGACACTCTACGGCATCCCCAACGGTGACACGATGAAGAAAGCCCGTAAGGGGCTAGATGAGCATGGTGTCGAATATCAATTCCATGACTTTAAAAAGTCAGGGCTGGATGCTGTAGTGCTGAATGAGTGGGTTTCCCAGCTCGGCTGGGAAACCCTGCTCAACCGTCGCGGCATGATGTGGCGTAAACTGGACGATACAGTAAAAGAAAATATCGATGAGGCCAGTGCCAGTCAGGTCATGCTGGAAACGCCAACCATTATCAAGCGTCCGGTACTGGAGCTGGATGGAAAAATTTCCGTGGGATTCAAGCCTGAAGACTATCAACGACTCTTCGACTAATTGAAAGACGGCTTACGCGCGCGCAATTACCGGTTAATTATCTTCGTGTCTTGAGAAGACATCATTCGTCATAAGTACTTTTCTAGTACGACTCGATAAAAAATTTCCATCGCTGAACGATATATCATTTCTACCCCAGATTATATGTTGATAACACTCGCAGTATTCCCGCTATAATTTGTCTGCCAATAAAGTCATACCAATCTCTTCACCAAGTCCGTACAATATCCGCAAATTAAAACCGCATAGAACACGCTCATGTCCGATACCTTACAACTTGCCAAAGAACTCATTAGCCGCCAATCAGTGACCCCCGAAGATGCAGGCTGTCAGCCATTAATGATCGAACGCCTGAAGGCATTAGGCTTTAATATCGAGCACCTACGCTTCGGAGAGGTTGATAACTTCTGGGCAAGGAAAGGCACCGAAGCACCGTTGCTGACCTTTGCCGGCCATACCGATGTGGTTCCCACCGGACCACTGGAAAAATGGCATAGTCATCCCTTTGAGCCGGAGATACGTGATGGTTATCTTTATGGTCGAGGGGCCGCCGATATGAAGGGCTCGCTGGCCGCGATGATCACCGCCTGTGAACAATTTATCTCGGCTAACCCGGATCACAAAGGCTCTATTGGTTTTTTAATTACCTCGGATGAAGAAGGCCCAGCAACCAACGGAACCGTTAAGGTTGTTGAGCACCTGGAAGCTCGAAATGAAAAGATTGACTGGTGCATAGTTGGGGAACCATCCAGTACCAGTGAAATGGGCGATGTAATTAAAAATGGTCGCCGTGGCTCATTAGGTGCCAAGCTAGTTGTTAAAGGTATACAGGGGCATATCGCCTATCCTCACCTGGCGGATAACCCGATTCACTCTGCGGCACCGGCACTGGCTGAACTCAGTAGTATTACCTGGGATAACGGTAACGAGTTCTTCCCTCCTACTAGCTTTCAGGTATCCAATATCAATGGTGGCACCGGGGCAACCAATGTGATCCCGGGCGAAGTAGAAATCATTTTTAACTTCCGTTATTCCACCGAAGTCACACATGAGTTACTGCAGGAAAAAGTTGAGGCCATACTCAATAAGCACTGTGATAACTATGAAATAGAGTGGAACCTTTCAGGCAAGCCCTTTTTAACCGCAGAAGGTGCGTTAGTAGAAGCGGCCAGTGCGGCCATTAAAGACGTAACCGGAATCAGTACAGAGCTATCCACATCCGGTGGCACGTCCGATGGACGCTTTATTGCTCCTACCGGCGCCCAGGTCGTTGAGTTAGGTCCGGTTAATGAAACCATTCACAAGCTCAATGAGAATGTAAGAGCCGATGATCTGGATAAACTATCTGAAGTCTATACACAGATCATGAAGCGTTTACTCCGTTAAGAATAACAAACGCCGGTAAAGGCATAAGCTTTACCAGCGTAGACTACCCACGTTGTTAACGTCTATTTACTAAAGCCCTGAACCTCAGCTGACTCGGTATCACTTGCCGCACTACTCAGTCCATAAGCAGCGGTGAAGCCAGTAATAAAATTCAACCCACTCGTATTACCGCTCACTACCAGAGGCAGGCTCGAGTAACTACCACAGGCCTCACCGGTATTACAGAAATAGAAATCATTATCCATATCTGTACCGGCAACAATACGGTACTCTCCTGCCGGTATACCGGCGAAGCTGTATTGATATAGACCATCTACTGGTACGGCTTCCATGGCACCTAAACGCTCACCGGTATGGTAATTTTCAATGATGATGTACTGATAACCAGCATCCACACCAACATCCAGTCCTACACGCAGAGTTACGTTCAATACTGCATCTGTAATGGCAGGTGAACTTCCGGGTGCGCTAAAGGTAATTGCTGCCTGATACTCACCATCAGCCAGACCTGTACGATCTACGCTTAGCTCATAACTACCAAGATTATTCGCATCAACACTAACTGAGCTAATGCTTAACCAGTTCGTACCAGAAGTATAACTAATGCTGGTAGCCGCAGCGGCGCTAAACTCTTCAGTGCCACCATTGCTTACATTGATAGTCTTGGTACTGGTGGTGCCAGCAAACGTCACACTTGTAGAATCAAGCAGGAAAGAAGCGGGAATCGGCTCACCAGCCACCGTAATAGCTTTTGCGGCATTAATTAAACCATGCCCATAGATATCATCACGTCCAACAGTACCATGGTCATCGGTTATCAGACCGCTTGCCAGATAATTATCGAAGTCAGCAGGTGTCATCATTGGGTTTGCTTCTTTCATTAAAGCTGCCACCGCAGCCACATGAGGCGCTGCCATCGATGTGCCCTGGTAACCTGCATAGGTATCAACAATAGAACCACTGCTATCACTGGCCACCGTACTAAAGACAGTATTACCCTTGGAGCTATCACCACCCGGTGCCGCTACATCTATCGTACTACCAAAATTTGAATAATAAGCGCGGGTGAGATCCTGACCAACAGAGCTTACCGACACGACACCATCATAGGCGGCTGGATAGCTAGGTGTTGAAGTATTGCCATTACCAGCCGCGGCTATAACCACGACCCCGGCGGCACGCACCTGATTCACCACATTCTGGAAGGTACTGGAATAACCAGGACCACCCAGGCTCATATTAATAACATCTGCCTTTTTCGCAGGAACTGTACCGGAGTTATTTGACAAGCCGGCAGAGTACAACATGGCCTGCATG